>JAJYZE010000103.1 GCA_021800195.1 Acidobacteriota bacterium | reverse complement strand
TCCTCGAAAAACATCGGCATCTGAGCCTCAAAACCACAACGAGGGTGTCAGAGCTTCCATCTCTTGACGACAATCTGTAGAACAATCTGTAAATATGGGCTGTTTGACGCGGTCGTCTGGCACGGACGGGTGATCGTGTCACTCTGCGTCCTGCGGTAGATGGTGGGACGTTGATTGTGGATTCCGGCTGCAAAAAGACGGCCCGTGGCGACGACACTCCTCCCCTGCCTGGGGGAAGCGCTCTGGTTAGCCCGTTTCCGGGCACTCACCTACGCGAAGAAGCTATTGCCTGATGTTCAGACCTCCGCCAGCCGAAGATGGAAGGAGGCGATAAAGCGTTTTCAGTGCAGGTGTAACGCGACGCCTCGGACTCCATGGGTGTTTTCCCCAATGAAAACGCCGCTGCACGCCCTCTCCGGTGTACCCATCAACACTGAAAATGCTATGGAAGAGTGAATGCAGAGGCCGGCAAGACGGTGACAAGAAGATCGTATGGGCAGAAGAACTGCAAGAAGCTTCTGTGCGGCGGCGCGACACAACAGGATTTCCGCCGCATTGAGCGAACCCCTCCCAGGCGCCTCCACCGGGTAACTCGATAGAGAAGCATAGAGTCTCAAGGAGGCGGCCGACACGGCTGGTTCAGGCCCTTAAGCCGCAGACTTCCGGCTCCTACCCCCTGCAATAAGAGGCCTGAAAGATGCCGCTGTAGTCCCGTGGCACACCAGAGATGCTGCTCTGCCGATCCAATCACAAACTCGACTCTTCCACGGACAACAGCCGAACCGGCCCCAGCAGCCCAGATGGCATGAGGGGTGAGTGGGAGTTGAATTTGTGCACATTCGTCTCCGTGAATCGCGACTGTGCCGGCAATCCCGCATCCCCGATCAAGCGATTTGGCCAGAGATTAACCACTGTTACCTCCAGAAAGTTTTTGCCTGCTTCGAGAGCATCGGTCACATCCAAGCGCGCCGGTTTGGTCCAAACGATCCCCAAATCACGACCGTTGAGCCGCACTGCACCGACCTCGCGCAGCTCGCCCAGGTCCAGCACCACACGCACATCCTTCTGAGTTCCGCGGTCAAAATAGAAACTCTTTCGATAGACGGCGCTTCCAGAGTAGTAGCGGATCCCCATCTCAAGCCGCTCGGTCCAATCGACGAGTGTGTCAAACGTAGCTTGCCTCGGCCCTCCCCACTTCGGATCAAAGCTTACCTCCCAGGAGCCTGAAAGAGTGAGTGCAACTCTCTCCTCTTCCGGCTCATTCGCTCTGCCCGCTCCCCTCGCAGTAGAAGGAATGGGACGGCGAAAGATGACAAAGATCGAGCCGCATGGACCGAACTTTAGCGGCACCGTGGTGCGGCCGCCGTCCTGGAGAAACGCCTCGGCATCCCGCATGGCTCCGGTCACCGGATCCCAAAGCTCCGGCTGCCTGCCTGTCACGCGAAAGACGCAGTCCAGTCTTTCCACCGGCCGCCATTGGCTCGCCACGAAGTAGATCTCGGCATCTTCTGTCCTGCGATGAATCCAGTGAATCTCTCCACTGGCGCTGAGTCCGGTCTGCTCAAAGTCAGGCGGAACGCCTGCATTCAGCAGTGCCTGTCTGGCTGATTGTCCTGAGATCAGACATCGGGAGCCGATCGGTGACTTCGACGCATTCGAAACAGGACGGCTCCCCCAAAGCCGTTCAACGACACTCTGAAACTTCTGCGGCTCCTCCGGGCGCAAAGGTAAGCCGGCAAGACCCGCAGGAGCCGGGCCCACAACTTTGGCCCCTGCATCCACCATCTCGGCCAGCTTTCTGAGAGCGGCCAATGGCATCGGCTGGTCTTCCGGCAGAATCAGGACGCGATACCTCATCCCATCGTCCAGGACAATCTGCTCATCCTCTACGCTCATCCGGGTCAACAAAACGTCCGTATTGACGCAATCATAATCGTAGCCCTTGCCAAGAGTCGGATGGAACTGCTTCTTCGGTTCACCCGCACCGATGTTGTCGCCTTTGTAAAAGACTGCATCCGCTACAAACGTACCCTGCTGTAACAGAAACGAACAGCGGGCAAGGTAAGCCGTTAGGGCCGGTGTCTGCTCCCACCAAGTAACGCGCGGCTCATAATGGGTACCGGCCACATACACATAGCCTGGCTTCGCAGTCAAAGAGGGCGAATGGCTGAAGTTATGAACACAAATCCGGTTTACGCCATCACAAAACGCCTGGTCGCTCACGGGCTTCATGTCAAACAGCGAAACCTCCCACTCCGGTCCCAAGCTCGTGAATGCCTCATCCATGTCGATCCGCGATCCATAGATATGGCTGGCGCAGGCCGCATTGCGGGCAAAGAATCTGCTCTTGGGAGTCGGACGGTGGAAGCTTGGCATCCAGAACTCAGCCATCATTACATCTACCTTGCTGGTGGTCTTGAGCAGGTCCGCCTGATATAGATTGGGGCCGGCGGCCTCGGAGAAAAAGATCAGCCCATTCTCCTTGCATAGCTGCTCAAGACGGCCGTAGTGATGATCCGCCATCAAGTCGCTGATCGTCAGTTTGTAGTCGCGTTCAATCTGCCGCCTCATGGTCGCATCGCTTCCGGTGCCTCCGGCAAGCAGCGGCAGGTAGGGAATCAGATCGTAACCTCGCCGGCTCTCAAACTCTTCGGCAAAGTCCCTGGTCCAGGTGAACCGCCCGCCCTCCCAACTGTCGTCCTCCAGACCTATCAACCCCTTGCGTTCATCGGGCGACATCTCCTGGAGCAGCGGAGCCACGGTGGCCTCCCACAACCTGTCAGTCGCCTCCGCGCTCATGGCATCGGAAAAGATTCCATACTGGTTTTGCGCACCGGTTGCCGATTGCGAAAAACGAAGGATCTTCCAATTACCCGCTGGCGGCTTCCACCGCAGACTTCCATCCGGGAGCATCTTCGCCGTGAGGTTGATAATCTGGCTTGCGGAATAGTCAGAGGCATCGGGAACTGCGAGCACAGCCACATCGCGGCGGTAGCCAGATGCGCGATCCTGCGGTCCGTAAACAGGCAAGGCTCCATCGAACTCCTGGTTTCCTCGAACCAACGTCTCAGTCCAAATCAGTTCCTGATTCCCATATTCCTCGGGAATGGGTCCAGAGGTTCCAGCCAGCCCTATCGTGAGACAGAACTGGAGATCCAGTCTCAATGCCTCTCTAGCAACATAACGCATGTGCTCGCGCCAACGCGGCGTCCAGGCATCGAGGGGCGGAAAAGGGATTGGGGTGGTGTGGAAGCTGTCATAATCGCTGTTCTTGACATATTCATATTCAAAACGTCCGTTCTTCTTCACCAGCATCTGCGCTGGAATTTCCCGTGGAAGACTTCCGGCCTGGTTGCCATAAAGAATGAATCCAGCGATATTCTTGGCCTTCATCTGCTCCAGATCAAAGGTCATTGCCTCGGGCGTAGTGTCCACCCCCAGCCACACCCAATAAACCCACGGGGCAGCAGCTCGCGGCGGCTGAATGAATCCCTTCGACAACGCCGATTGGCTCCAACGCCGACTGGGCGCTCTATCCCTCGCCGCTTCAGGAGCACCGCGTCTCTTCCCATTGCCGCCAATAACGCCTCCAAGGAGCGGAGGAGCGGCAAGCAGCGATGCTCCAGCCGTCAATTGCTTTACAAACCGTCTTCGATTCATGCCGATCCTCTTTCTTTAGGTGGCAGAGGGTCCGCCACCTCGTCCAACTCTCTGAGCTTCGGTGGGAATCGCCGAACTATGCCGTACTTTTAGACTACGCTTCAGATTTTGCTTTCCGCACCAGCCGGCTCGCCATTGTGGAAGGCAAGCGCCCCCTCCATATCGTCTCCCAAGCTCCATCGACGCGGTAAGATCTCCAAGTCGGAGACTGCGGCTCTGACCTTCTGACAAAGCACGGAACAGCAAACAATAGGCATCAACTTCCATAGCGAGATCTGGTTGGGGTGATGGTGAACTTGAGGAGCTGGCTCAGCCGGCGTCTTGTCTTCATCGAGAGTGGCTGCGGCCAGGTCTACCTCTGTCTTGAAAGCCGCTGCGTAACTCCAGGGCGCATCTCGTGTCATCGCTGCTCCGGGTCTCCGAAATCGCCATGGCCGGCTGTGGAGCAATGACTTCGCCTGTCTCTTCTCTCGAATCTTGGAGGCCGGTTTAAGCATGGGAGAAAAGGATGGCGGAGCAATGGTGGAAAGCAGTTTGGGTGGGGGCATGCATGCAGCGAAGCCGCATCCATGCTTCCCCACCCAAGAGGAACCGCAGAAAGTTGCTGATGATCCTTGAAGAAGCCGACCGTTACCAGAGGATCTTCACAGCCACTTGAATCTGCCGTGGAGAGTTTGCCTGAGAATTGATCACTCCAAACTGCTCTGAACTCAAGAAAGAGTTGGGATATCCGAATTGAACCTGATTCAGAGCGTTGAAAAACTCTCCTCTAATCTCCGCGTTGACGCTGTTGGTGAGAGGAAGAGTCTTGAACAGAGAAAAGTCGATATCGTGGTAACCAGGAGCACGTACATTCGGTAGCGTGCGAGGAGTGTTGCCAAACGTGAAAGGAGCCGGCTGCGTGAATGCCGCGGGATTGATATATTGATTCAATTTGGATGCGGCAGGTCCTGGCTCATAGGGGTTAACTCCGGTCAGGTTCGGCCTGAGAACTTCGCTGCCGGAATGGGAAGTATTCTGAGTATTGACGGAGATCGGGAAGCCATTCTGTTCGGTGCAGATGGCGTTGATCTGCCAGCCGCCGAGCACATCATCTACAGGCCGGTTCCACTGGGATCCAAACCGCCGGCCGCGCCCGACCGGCAGGCTGTAGGTACCGCTGGCGACAAAGCTCCGTGAAATATTGTTGGAGGAGATGGCCCGTTCCCCAAGAGAGTCATAGACGTTCTGGATACCTCCTGTAATGTTGCCGACGTTCTGAATGCCTGACCAGTCGTCGATTTGTTTCTGACCTGTGTAGGCTACAAGCAGGTTCAGGCCGTTCGAGTAGCGCTTGTCCATCTTCAACTGGAAGGAGTTGTAGTCCTCATACCCGCCCGTTGGATAGGAATAGGTCACTGTCGGGAACTGCGGGAAAGGAGCCACCAGGAAGCTTTTTGCGATGGTGGGTTGTGACTCGGGACCGGTGGTGATGATCCCATAGAAGGGATTTGGCACGCTCTGCTCCAACTGTGTGCCCAGCGCCAGATCGGCGGTGGTCAACTGATCGGCGTTCCAATCAGTGCTCGCACCCTTTACCAGATGCACTCCATGGCTTCCCACATACCCGGCATCGACCAGGATGCCATGCGGCAACTGCTTCTGGATATCAAAGTCCCAGTTCTCCGTGTAAGGCACTACATTGTCTCCGGTGATCGGGTTCAGGAACGACGTGCCGATACCCGTGAGGGCTCCCAGACTGCTCCCCGAAGGCAGATTGATTCCGTTGGGGAAGGGATTGGTAAGGTATACCGAAGGCGTCAAACCATTGGGCATTCCGGTATACACCGTTGAAGATCCGAAGCCTTCCTGCCCGATCTGGCCGCCCGCGCTGCGGTAGCTGGGGTTGTAGTAGATGCCATACGCACCGTTAATTGCAATGGTGGAGGTCAATTGGTAAGCAAAGCCAAAGCGGGGACTGACGTCTAGCCAGCGCGGCTGATACTGGCGGCGGGCGCTTCCAGACGTGCCGACAAAGAGAGTTCCGCCCGTCAAGCCTGGCAATCCTGCCTCCGCCGCCACAGGCGTTGGAAGACTGGCATCGAAGGTCTCCATGCGGTTGTAACGTTCCGTGCGGGGGATCTCAAGATCCCAGCGAAGGCCCAGATTCAAAGTGAGCTTTGGTATCACTGTCCAGTCGTCCTGAACGTAGAAACCGAAGTACCGGCTTGTAGTCGCCGCATCTGCCTGATGCTTTTGCTGTTCGCCGTTCCCGATACCCAGCAACATGGAAGCGATGGAGTTGCCGCCGTTCAGAGTCGCCACGTTAGCATCCGGACCTTGCGTGGGCTCAACATTGAAGTTGAACTGACCGGTGGGATCGTAGGACTGATTTGTATTGACTTGAAGAATCCAGTTCTCTCCTCCGAAGGAGATCACATGGTTGCCGAGCACCGTTGTATTGTTGATCCCGAACGAAAAGATGTTCAAGCCGATCACGTTGTACTCCCCGGAGCCTGCATCCCCCAGGCAGTAATAACTCGAGGGGCAGAAGCCAGGAAAGAGAAGCTCATCCGCATAGGTGTCAATGTACTGCGGCATGCCGAGGTTGGCGACCGGGTCAAAGCCCAAGCTGATTGGGGTGTTCGTGATCCCTGACCGCGAAAACCCGATCGGAATCTCCATGACGAACTTTGTACCGAAGGTGTGCGTATAGTCCAGGGATGCGCTGTTCAGATTTTCGACCTGGGTGATTCCACCCTCACCGATCTGATCCGCTTTTGGAAACACGATGAGAGGCGGTTGGGTTACTCCGTGGTGAGAGTAGCGAACAAACATTCTGTTCTTCGCGCCGAAGTCCTGGTCGACTTTTGCGTCAAACGTATTCATGTTCAATACGTTGGTTCCCGACCCAAACCAGTTGTTTTCGCCGGAGACCGTGCCGGGCACGTTCGGCAGCGGGTAGTAGTTCATCACCTTCGCGGCGATCGGATCGATTCTGGACGCGGGAATAATGTCGCCGGGAAAGGGCTGGCGAGTGTAGGTGCCGTTTGACGATAGCGTCGTCGTCGTGGGGTCGTAGATCGTCACCGGCTGGCCGGCGCCGTCCAAGGTCTGAGAGAAATTTCCCTCTCGTTGCAACTGCGTTGGAACAGTGGCAAAGACCTCGCCGACGCTCCCTTGGCGCAGGCCTTCATAGGAAAACAGGAAGAACGTCTTATCTTTCCCGTTATACAGCTTTGGCAAGAGGACGGGACCCGTCACGCTCACTCCGAACTGGCTCCTTTGAAAACTCGGCAAAGGGATATGATTGTGGTTAGCGAAGTACGTATTGGCATCCATTCCGGCGTTGCGGTAAAAGTCGTAAAGGCTGCCGTGGAACTGGTTTGTACCGGATTTCAGAATCACGTTCACAATGCCGCTTCCACTGCGCCCGAACTCAGCGGGGTAGGAGGTCAGCATCACTTTGAACTCCTGAACCGCGTCCACAGAGGGAATCGCTCCAAAACTGGTGATCGGAACTATCGTGGGCGTCGTCGCCGGAATTCCATCCAGCAGAACCAGGGTGCTGCCCGGCCGGCCGCCGTCTACCGAGAGATTGAGGCTGTTGTACTGAAAACCCACAGATCCCGTGACGCCGGGTTCCAGGAACATCAACGAATAAGGATTCCTCTGGTTGAGAGGAAGATCCACGACTGAGCGGTTACTGATCACCTGGCCCATCGAAGAGGTGGTGGTTTGCAGTTGGTTTACGTCGCCTGTCACCTGAACTTTCTGTGAGAGCGAGCCTACCGAGAACGAGAAGTTGACCGTGGAGGTCTGATTGATCGAGAGATGGATACCGCTGTGTACGTCGGTCTTGAATCCCGATGCCGTGGCGCTGATGGTGTACGGCCCGCCCGGTTGAAGATCCGGCAGCGCGTAGCGGCCACGTGAGTCTGTAACCGTGCTGGTGGGAACGTTCGTTGCGGTGTTCACAGCCGTCACCTTTGCGCCGGCAACCGCAGCGCCCGATGAATCCGTGGCCACCCCGACCAGGCTCGCCGTTGTCACCTGCGCCGGCAAAGCGCCAGGAGCCAGAATCCATAGCAGGCTGAGCAGGGCTAGAGAACCGGCGAAGAAAAGCTTGATCTGCGCGGCCCGGCTTTCTCTTTGAAGATGGAAACTCTGCTGGCTGGATTCGCCCAGGAAGACTGATAGCAAGAAAGGCTTTTTCATCATCATGAACCTCCTAAAAGTTATATTTTGAAAACTATGGGTTTGAATCGAATGCTGTCTGCTGAAAGGGAAAATGGAGCCTGGACAGCACAGTAAGCTCACTCTGGTCCCTTTTCGTCCCAGACTTGAATGCTCTCCTGTATACATAAAGCCATGCCATTAACGCAAGGAAAATCTTTGTGCCACCCTGCGGCGGCTGGATGTTGCGTTGCTCCCAAATGGAGGCCGGGCGGGATAAGTAATTGATCCCATTCAACGTTTCTGCAATGCGCCGCACACGATCGATGGCCAGAGCGAATTTGGGAGAGGGAGATTCTGGCAGCACAGCCCCGTCCGCAGTTGAAGGTGGAAGGCAGCAATTCGGTTGCTGTTACGGCACAACTTTCTCGCTGGCGGTCGCATTGAGGTTGAGGATGGCGTCCCCCAGGTGTTGGCGGCCAAGGATGCGGTTGAAGCGTTTCTTGGCCCTGAGCAAGCCCGAAGCGATCCAGTGCAAGACCGCCCTGCCCGGCGGGTAAAAGGGCACACGGCGAGCCTGGATGCATGCTCCGGCGTGAAGGCTCTCGATGATACTGGCCGTTGCCATGTGGCCATGCAGCGGCGGCGCGAAGTCCAGACGGCCGATTGTGAGGCGAGCCTCGAGGTCTTCCAGGCGACTGGCTGCCGCCCGCGGAGCGTCCTCGCAACGCCATCCGCTCCATCCTTTGATCGGTGCGCGGCCTTTATCCTTGTTCAGGTTTCAGGCTGCGCGCAGCGGGGCTTTTGACCTTTGGCCTGTCGTTCTTGAGCAGATGATCCAACCCACCGCTCCCGGCCTGAGTCGCCCACATACGGCTTCCGTGGCTGCATGCTCTACGATTGCCGAGCCGAGGAGGGGCAGAGG
>JAJYZE010000102.1 GCA_021800195.1 Acidobacteriota bacterium | reverse complement strand
CGCCTTCAATCAGGTTGCGCCCCTTAATTTCCATGGATAGCGGTTTGTCCAGCGGGTAGGCAGAGCCAATATCGATCTTGATCTGTTCCGCGGTGCGCTCCCCCACCAGAAGGTTGTACTTGCGCTTCAGGTAGGTCATTACGGCCTCGTCCATCTGGTTGCCGGCCATCCGAACCGATCGCGAGTACACGATCCCGGCCAGCGAAATCACCGCAATATCCGTTGTTCCACCTCCGATATCGACAACCATATTGCCGCCGGGCTCGGTAATCGGCAACCCGGCACCGATCGCCGCCACCATCGCCTGCTCCACCAGATGCACCTCGCTGGCTTTGGCGCGATAGGCCGAATCCATCACCGCCCGCTTCTCCACCTGCGTGATCTCGCTGGGCACGCCGATGACGATCCGCGGGTGAACCATCATCTTGCGGTTATGCGCCTTCTGAATAAAGTAGTTCAGCATCTTTTCGGTCTGCTTGAAGTCCGCGATCACGCCGTCCTTCATGGGCTTGATGGCAATGATATTGCCGGGTGTTCGGCCAAGCATCTCCTTGGCCTCCTTGCCCACGGCTTCCACCTCGCCGGTCACGCGGTTGACCGCGATGATGGACGGTTCATTGACGATAATTCCTTTGCCATGAGCAAACACGAGCGTGTTTGCCGTTCCAAGATCAATCGCAAGATCACTGGAGAACAGCGAAAAGATGGACCGCATATTGCTTACACGTGAGGTCCGCATCTGAAAGTTTTTCGAGGACATGAGACCGATCAGCTTCCTAGAGTCAAGAGCAAAGGTTGTATCTAACCCGGCCCTTTCATTGTACGGCCTGCGAGGGCTCTTTCCCGGCAGGTGCTGAAGGCAGCTATACTCAAGACGTTTTCCAGACGAAACATGAGAGAGTCTAGAAGATCGACAAGCATCACCCCTTTCAGGAGAATCTAGGATGATCATCGGTGTTCCCAAGGAAGTCAAAGACCACGAGAGCCGGGTGGGCATTACCCCGGCAGGAGCCAAAGCGATTGTGGATGCCGGCCATAAAGTTCTGGTCGAGCACGATGCCGGCGCCCTCTCGTCCTTTCCAGACGCGGACTATCTGGCGGTTGGTGCGGTTATCGTTCCCGATGCCGCCGCCGTCTGGGCGACCTCGGACATGGTGGTCAAGGTCAAGGAGCCGGTCGAAAAGGAGTATGCCTACTTCCGTCCCGGGCTTGTTCTATTTACCTATCTGCATCTGGCCCCGGTACGCGAGCTCACCGCCGCCCTGCTGGAAAGGAAGGTGATTGGAATTGCCTATGAGACCGTCCGCGACGGCTCGGGCGGTCTTCCTCTGCTCACTCCAATGTCTGAGGTGGCCGGACGTCTCTCGGTGCAGGTGGGCGCTGCCTATTTGGAAAAGGAGCACGGCGGGAGGGGAGTCCTTCTGGGCGGCGTTCCGGGCGTTCCTCCGGGCAAGGTTTGCATCATTGGCGGCGGCATCGTGGGCACAAATGCAGCCAAAGTAGCCCTGGGCATGGGAGCGAGCGTGACCTTGGTCGAGCTGAATCTGAACCGCCTGCGCGAATTGGATGACATCTTCTCCGGCCGTCTCAAAACTCTTTACTCCAATGCCTACAATGTGGAGCGCGCCGTGGCCGAAGCCGATCTGGTCATTGGCGGCGTCCTGATTCCGGGTGCCGCCGCTCCCAAGATTGTCACCCGATCTATGGTGGCGAAGATGCGCAAGGGAGCGGTCATTGTCGATGTCGCCATCGACCAGGGGGGCTGCATCGAGACGGCGCACCCCACTACTCACTCCGAGCCGAGTTTCCTGCTGGAGGGCGTCGTCCATTACTGCGTGACCAACATGCCCGCGGCGGTTCCCAACACCAGTACCCTGGCCCTGACCAACGCCACCTTCCCTTATGTCCTGAAGCTCGCCCAACGCGGGGCCAACGCCGCCATACGAGAAGATGCGGGTATCGCCGAAGGAGTCAACACCTTCCAGGGCTCGCTTACCTACAGAGCTGTCGCACTGGCCCAGGGCCGTGAGTTCACACCTGTGCGTGACCTGCTCGCGTGATCGGGTCGAGCGAAGCTCCCATGCCGTTGTGGTTTTCGAGGTGGAGCCTATCCGGCTCTACGAGACGGTTTCGGCGCTGTAGCGGGTGATCAGCCCGCTTTGGAGAGCATGGCGGAAGACTCTCGCGAAGATCGCATAGGCCAGAAGGATATAGGCGAAGGCAAGGAGAAGGGCGGTGACCAGGAGAGATGCCTGGAATCCATGGCCTGCCACCATCGCTCGCAGACCTTCAAAGACGTAGGTCGGGGGCAAGAGTCGAGCCAATCCCTGCAGATGGGCCGGGAGGGTAGAGAGCGGGTAATAGACGCAGGCGAAAGGGGAGAGCAGCGCCGGGATCGGCCAAATGAACCACTCCGCTGCGGGTCCGAAGCGAAGGACGATGGCAATGGCGGTCACCCCCATGGCCATGCCGCTGAGCAGCAGGACGAGGACAAAGGGGAGAGCGGTCATGCCATAAGCGGCGAAGCTCAACCCAAAGGCGACGCCGGCCACGGCGATCATGGCCCCAAGCCCCACCAGGCTGGTGACCAGGCTGGAGAGCAAAAGGCCCGCAATATACTCCAACACGGTGATCGGGGTGGAGAAGATGTTGAGGAAGTTGCGCGACCAGACATCTTCAAAGAACCCGGTGGTCACGCCCTGCATCACCCGGGTCATGAAGTCCCAAAAGAGGACGGCTCCCAGAAGGGCGGGAACAAAGCGATACGCGGTGTGGGCCAGCGAGCCGAGGAATCTGGTCATGAAACCCCAAAGGACCATATCGACGGTCACCCAGGCAAAGAGCGGAACCACGCGGGCAGGGCTGCCCCGATAAAGGTAGAGTTGGCGCAGCAGGATGGCGGCGATGCGGGCAGGATTCATGACGATCTTGCCTCCAGTCTCTGCTCTCCGTCCGTGGCTTGGCGGGTGACATGGATGAAGAGATCTTCCAGGGTGGACTTGCCGTGCTCCCGGGGAAGCTTGCGAGGATCGCCCTCCAGAACGATCTCTCCCCGCGAGAGGAACAAAACCCGCGTGCAGACCTCCTCCACCTCATACATATTGTGGGAGGTCCAGAGGACGCCGGTCTGCGCCTGGGCGGCGAAATGGCGGATTGTGGTGCGAATCGCCCGCGCGCTGGCCGGATCGATCGAGGCGGTGGGTTCGTCGAGAAGCAGCACTCGGGGACGGCTCAGTAGGGCTTTGGCCAGGCCCACTCGCGTCTGCTCGCCGGAGGAGAGCACTCCGCATTTAGCGTCTCGAAATCGATGCAGGTCAAAGGCGTCCAGCACTGCCTGCAGGCGCGCGGGGAAGTCCGGAACGCCATAGAGAAGCGCAAACACACGCAGATTCTGGTAAACGGTAAGGTTCCCTGGGAGCGGAGCGTACACCGCGGCAAAGTTGCTTCCGGCAAGGGCCTGCGAACGGTGGCGCAATAGATTCACGGAACCCACTTCGATGGAACCGGCGGTGGGCTCCAGCACTCCCAGCAACATGCTGATGGTCGTGGTTTTGCCGGCCCCGTTGACTCCCAGCAGCCCCACAATCTCACCGGGGAAGACCTGAAAGGAGACTCCTTTGACCGCTTCCAGACGCCCATATTGTTTGCGGAGGTTCTCCACGCGAAGCGCTGCAGCGTTTGCCAAGATCGTTTGGGAGGCGAGGGATTGTGGCGCGGGCATAGGGGTTCGAATGTCATCATACGAGTTGCGGATGCAAACCTGGCAACCGGAAGGGCAGTCCGCTCGCGGCTTCGGAGGATTGCTTCGCCCGCTCGCTGCCGGCGTCTACCCCGCTCCCGGCCAAATCCTCTGCCGGAAAGCGAGTAAACTTGCTCGCATGGGAGTTGCAGCCAATCGGCGTCGCGTGCTGGTCATCGTGCTTGGCGCTAGCCTGCTTGTGCTCTTCCTGGCCTTGGCTGCTCTCAATGCCTTTAACCTCAACTTCCTCAATCCCAGCTCGCTGCTTCAGACAGAAGTCTTTGTCAGTCTCTCGGTACTGGCCTTTCTGCTCTTTATCGGCGTGCTGGTGCTGCTGGTCCGCAACGTCCTCAAGCTCTACGCCGATCAACGCAGCCAGGTCCTGGGCACGCGCCTGCGCACGCGGATGCTTTGGGGAGCGTTTCTGGTCTCGGTGGTCCCCTTGGTCTTCATGTTTCTCTTCAGCTATCTGCTGATGAACCGAGCCGTGGATCGCTGGTTTTCCCAGCCTGTTACCCAGATGCGCCAGGACGCTGATCGGATGGCTCTCGATCTCTATCAGTACGTGGATGCTAACGCCCGCTCGGAGGCCGACTCCATCGCGGTCGAACTCACCAACCTCAGCGAGAATAGCCCACAGTTCTCGCCCGCGTCCCTGGCGCAGATTCAGCAGATCTTGCGGCGCCACGAGGTGACGCTTCAGGGCGGCTTTGTGGCTTTGTACAGGAATGGAGAGCCGGTTTCCTCGCTGGATGTTCCGAGCAATCCTTCCGGGCAAGCCGTGCTGCGGCCCATTCAGCCGGCCGAATCCGCTGCGGATGACGGCTCCGAGTCCAAATCCGGCTCCAGTTCCCGGTTGCAAGGTCCTACGCTGAAGGCCATTCTGCAGGCCGCGCAACGCACGGATGAGCCCTTCTACACTCTTTCAGGCAGCGAATACACCCTGGCCACAGCCGCGCTCCCTCACGGCGGTCTGGTGGTAGCCGCTCTTCCCATCCCTGCCGGGATCTCGGCCGTCTCAGAGCGCCTTAGCCGCTCTGCGGCCGCCTATTGGATGCTCTATCGGGAGCGACGTGAGATCCGCAGCCTCTACATGGGCTTTCTTCTGCTCACCACCGCGCTGGCGCTCTTTGCCGGCTGCTGGCTGGCGCTGAACCTGAGCAAACAGGTCACTCGGCCCGTTGAATCCCTGGCTGACGCCATGGAGGCTATCGCCGCCGGCGATTACGCTCACCGGGTCGGCCAGTCGGTCACCGAGGAACTCGGAGAGTTGGTGGAACGCTTCAACGCCATGGCTGCGGATCTGGAGAGCGCCCACACCGCCGCTGCTCGCTCCAGCGAGCAGCTCTCTGCCCTGAATCAAGCCCTTCAGGCCCGCCGTAACGAGCTGGAGACGATGATTGAGACCATCCCCTCCGGTGTCATCACTCTTTCGGCGGATCGCCGGATTCTGCTGGCGAACCGAGCCTTCTCCGAGATGCTGGACCCAGGCGGCCAGCGCCAGTTCGTCGGTCTGCCGCTTTCCGCGGCTCTCCCGGAAGACATCGTCCATAACCTTGACCATCTCCTTCGCCGTGCCCACCGTATGGGCTCCGCATCCTCGGAGATGCAGATGCAGTCCAGCAGTGGCGTTCTCCATCTGGCTGCGACCGTAGCTCTTCTTGAAGGCCAGTCCGGCGGAACTTCGGGCCAATTTGCTCCGGGCGCGTCTGGACCGTTAGGTACGGAGCGGCCCATCCGCGAGCATCTTGGCTATGTACTGGTGCTGGAAGATGCCACTGAACTGCTCCGCGCCCAAAAGCAAAGCGCCTGGAAGGAGGTCGCTCGCCGGGTCGCGCACGAGATCAAGAACCCCCTGACTCCCATCTCTCTGAACGCCGAGCTGATTCGCCGCCACATCCTCAGAATCAGCACGATGCTCACGCAACACCATCTGGACTCACCTTCTCCGGCAGTGATCCAGCACTCCAGTGAGATCATCACGGCCTCCGTGGAGACGATGCGCTCGCTCGTGGATCAGTTCTCCGCGCTTGCCGAGTTTCCCAGCTCGCGTCCCCGGCCGTTTAGCCTCAACGCCATTGTGGAGAACTCGCTGGCGCTCTTTGCCGGCCGGCTGGGGAACATTCGCGTGTACCGCGATCTGCAGCCCGGACTTCCTCTGGTGCTGGCTGACCCGGAGGCCCTCAAGCGCGCTCTCTCCAACCTCATCGATAACGCTGCGGAAGCGATGCAAGATAGCCTGCTCCGAGAAATGCACGTATCTACCCGCACCCTTCCTTCGGGCATGGTCGAGTTGGCCATCGCGGACACTGGTCCAGGCCTCACCGACGAGATGCGCGAGAGCCTTTTCCTCCCGTACTTCTCCACCAAGCAGCGCGGAACCGGCCTTGGGCTCTCCATCGCCGCCAAGATCGTGCAGGAGCACCATGGCTCCATCCGAGCGGAAAAGAACCTCCCAACCGGCGCGCGCTTCATCATGGAACTGCGCACTGCCACTGACGTATCCGAGATTCCCAGCGCCCCGTCGACGCCGGAGATCCCGCATCAGACGGAGGGAATCTCTGCTTGAATCACGTCCTTATTGTTGACGACGAAGCCGACATCCGCGAGTCCCTGGAGGCCATTCTGCGTGAGGAGAACTACGCCATCACCACCGCAGGCACCGCCGCCGAAGCCCTGGAGCTGATTCGAGACGCGGACTTCCAGGCTGTTCTTCTCGATATCTGGCTTCCCGACGGTGACGGCCTGGATGTTCTCTCGTCGATTCGCGGTGACATCTCTCAGAACGCACCGCCGCGGCCAGGCACCCCTGAGGTCATCATGATCTCCGGCCACGGCACCATTGAAGCCGCGGTTCGCGCCACCAAGCTCGGCGCCTACGACTTCCTGGAGAAGCCGCTCTCGATGGAGCGCACGCTGCTGGCTCTGCGCAACGCCATCCAGGCGCATCGGCTCCGCGAAGACAATCAGGAGCTTGCCCGCCAGCTTACCAAAGGCAACATTACCGGGGAGTCTATCTCCGTCAAGGCTCTTCGCCAACAGATCAAACTGATGGCTCCCACCAACGGCCGAGTGCTGATCTTCGGCGAGTCCGGCACGGGCAAGGAGCTCATCGCCCGCGCCATGCATGCCGAATCGCTGCGCCGTGACCGCGTCTTTGTCGAACTGAACTGCGCCGCCATTCCGGAAGACTTCATCGAAACCGAACTCTTCGGCTATCGTCACGGCGCCGGTCCAGGCGGCCCGAACCAACCCAGCGACAAGCGGGGTACCTTCGAGCGCGCGGATGGCGGCACGCTGTTTCTGGACGAGGTGGGAGATATGAGCCTCAAGACCCAGGCCAAGGTTCTGCGCACCCTCGATGAGCAGCGTTTTTATCCCGTTGGAGCTTCATTGCCCGTCCACGTGGACACCCGCGTCATCGCGGCCACCAACAAGGATCTGGAAGAGGAGATCGCCCGCGGCAACTTCCGCGAAGATCTCTTTTACCGCCTCAACGTCATCCCTTTTTACGTTCCTCCGCTGCGTGATCGCAAGGAGGATATTCCTTTACTCGCGCGCGAGTTTCTCTCCGAGTTTGGCCAGCAGTATGGCCGGACGCACGTCGAGATTGCCGAGGCCGCGATCACCGTGCTCCAGCACTACCACTGGCCGGGAAACGTTCGCGAGCTGCGCAACGTCATTGAGCGCGTTCTGATTCTCAACCCCAAGACCCAGCGCATCGAAACCAAACATCTGCCCATGCTGGTTCAGCGTACGGAAGGTGCATCTTCCCGCGTCCCGAGCGCGGCGCACGAGGAGTTCTCCACCCTCCAGCAAGCCCGTGAAGCTTATGAGCGCGACTACATCCTGAAAGAGCTGGATCGCTGCCATGGCAACATCAGCCGCGCCGCAGAGTCGCTTGGCCTGGAACGTTCCCACCTCTACCGCAAGATGAAGGCTTTGGGTATCTCGACGCATGAGTAGGCGCGCTGAAGTCGTCGCCGCGCTCGAAGACGCTTGCTCATGCTGGTCAACTGTACCTGATCTTTGCGGTACCAGCCGACTGCAGAGGAGATCGCCCATAGTTTCAAATTGGGGATAATTGGGCGCAGACAAAGCCACAGGTAAACTCCGGAATTGAGCTTCGACTCGAAACCTCGACCCATTGAAGGCAGGTGCCTTCATGAGCCTTACCGTCCGCTTGGCCGCGCTGTTCCTGTCTGTTCCGCTCATTCACTTATCTGTTCTCGCGCAGGCACCATCCAGCGACAGCCAGCCGCCCAAATCGCGAATGCCCAGCGCCCGTTGCTGCAGTTCGCCGAACAACAGAACGGCCTGCATGACTTGAACGGTACTTCCTGGCACGTGCGAGCCTCCTGGCAGCTCCTGGATCCGAAGGGGAAGCCCGAAAAGCAGGGTACTTGGGAGGAGTGGTGGGCGGGTCCTCATCAGTGGGAGGTGATCCACGACTCTCCGGACTTTGAGCAAACAGACTGGAGCACGCCCAGGGGACGCTTCGAACTGAACGTTCACGGCTCACGCGCTTGGATTGACGCTTTCATCGACGAGGTCATCGTCCATCCGATCCGGATTCCGCCCGCCGCGGACGCTGGCCAATTCACCGCCGGGCTCCTCCGGAAGGGGAAGGTGACCCTGCATTGCGTGACTTTTCACCATGCTACGCCTACGCTGAGAGGAGTTCTGACCTCAAGAGGGATGCGGACCTCAGAGGACTGCTTTGATGCAGGGATGAGCGACCTGCGGATGGAGATCGGCTCGCTCGTGCAGGTCACCTTGAACTCCATTGTGAAGTTTCAGGGGCGCTATCTGGCGAGAGAGATCCACATAGAACGCATCGGCATGCCGACAATCGACATCCGTCTGGATGCAATTGACGAACCCGCCCCGGCACAGGCTGGCCAGACAGATCCTCCGCCGCAGGCGACGCCGGCTCTCATCACTTTACCCCCGGAATCGCAGAATCCTAATTCTTTCTCCCAACCGCATTATCCGCCGACTGCTTACCGTTTGCG
>JAJYZE010000101.1 GCA_021800195.1 Acidobacteriota bacterium | reverse complement strand
CTGGATCCTATCCCCCCAGCGGACCGGCAGGCCCTCCGCCGATTGGGACGCCACCCCCCGAATCCGCTCCTCCCGTCTCCGTGCGTATCCCCGCGGGCACGGACCTGACCATCCGCATCGATCAGCACCTTAGCAGCCGGGGCAGTCATGCCGGAGAGCGCTTTGACGGAAATCTCTACACCCCGGTCCTTTACGACGGCGAGATAATCATCCCGGCCGGCACCCCGGTGTGGGGCCGGGTGATGGAGGCCCATCACGGCGGTCACTTTCGCGGCCGATCTGTGCTGGATATCCGCCTGACCGCCATGCAACTGAACGGCTATGTGTATCCGCTGCCGACTCGTGACGACGTCTTCTCCGTGCGCGGAAAGGGACGCCGCTCGGCAGGCATCATCGGCGGCATGACCGGCGCCGGGATGCTCCTCGGCGGACTGGCCACCGGCGGGGTCGGTCTGGCCATTGGAGCGGCGGCAGGAGCAGGCTCCGGTACGGCCATCGCCGCCGCCACCGGCAATCACAACGTCGAGATCCCCGCCGAGGCCATCGTCCGCTTCCGGCTCGCCGACTCGCTAACGTTGCGTACCCCCTGATCGGCCCCCTGATCGGCAAGCTTCTCTGCTTGCGAACCTGCGGAAACTGTCCAGGAATCGGCCCTCCACTCCCATCTCGTCGGCCTCTCGCCTGCGGAAAGCCGACCCCTTACAGAGAGATTCCACCTGAGATGCAAACCGAGGACACTCTGGCCACCAGCTACACTGGAGGGGAATCGGATTGCATCGGGGACTCGCAATGCGTCTTCACGTTGACTCTTCGAGCTGGTCGCCGATCATCATCCGTGCCCCTGTCGTCCCGTCTGGCAAGCCGCGTGCCATTTGTAACTTCAGAGCCTTTGTTTTTACCTTCTCATGATGAAATCCATCTCCGCCCTGTTATTGCTTGCCACGATCGCCGCGCCGGCCCAGACGCAAGCGCCCTCCCCAACCCTTCCCCCCACAGCGATCTTGACCGTGAGCTCCAATCTGGTGGTTGTTCCGGCGCTGGTCCGCGCCAAGAACGGCCAACTGGTGTACACGCTCAAGGCCAGTGACTTTGTTCTTACCGATGATGGCGTAGCGCAGAAGATTCACCTGGAGCAGGACACGGGCTCTCAGCCCATGGCCATGGTCATCGTGGTGCAGACCGGCGGTGACGCAGCCGTTCACCTGGACCAGTACCAGCATCTTGGCCCGCTGCTGGAAAACATGCTGGGATCGATCCACCATCGCGTCGCGGTGGTTGGCTTTGACAGCACGCCCATTCTCCTGCACGGTTTTACCTCCAACCTGGACTACATCAACCACTCGCTGGACACGCTGTTCCCCGGCGATCCCCACGCCGCCGTCTTCGACGCGATCGTCTACGCCGTCAAACTGCTCGCCCAGCAGCCGACCACCTATCGCCGTTCTATCCTTCTGCTCTCGCAGACCACCGACGACGGGAGCCAGACCTCGCTGCTGGATGCGCTGCACGCCATCAGCGACACCAACACCGTGATCTACAGCGTGGGCTTCCATACCACCGCCACAGAGAGCCGAAAAGAGGCTGAGAAGTTTGGCTCCGATGAGCCTGGACCGCAGCACGGCTGCTTCAGCCGGGATATGGGCAAGGATGCGAACGGCAAGCCCATCCCGCCCACGGAAAGCGCCGCGGCACAGGACGTGAACTGCGTTGAGGAGCTTCTGCCGCCGCTCCGTCTGGCGCATATCGCTGAGATCGCTGCCCGCCGCGCCCTGCACCGGAACATCTCCGCGTCGGTCGCCCATCTGACCGGTGGCGAGTACTTCAAGTTCAAGAACGCCAAGACCCTCGACCAGGATCTGCTGACCATCGCCAACCATATTCCCAACCGCTACGTGCTCACCTTCCAGCCCAGCGCGCCTACACCGGGCTTTCACAGCATCGTGCTGTCAGTGGATTACAAGGATCTCTCCGTCGATGCCCGCAACGGTTACTGGGTAAACCCGGACCAGGGCGCCGCCACGCCCTGAAGTTTTGAAAGGGCGCGCGGAGCAAACTCGCAAGGCGCCACCACGCTTCAGCGGCCACGAAATTGGTGAATCAAGCGCCGATCGCGTTTGGAAGGTCGCGAGGGCGGCGCCGGCTCCCTGGCATGGAGAAGCTTGCGCTCCGCAGCCGCCCTGTCTCGCGCCTGGCGGCTCTCTTCGGTCTCACTGTAGAGCGTCTGCGCCACTGCCGCCGGTCCGCGCACCTGGCTGAGCGCCAGGATGTCGATGGTGAACTCTCCGCCCTCGTTGCGCACCTGCAGGCGATCTCCGACGCGCACCTCGCGCGCAGCCTTGACCGGCGCGGCGTTCAACTGCACCCGTCCCAGTTCACAGGCTTTGGACGCCAGAGCGCGGCTCTTATAGAACCTTGCCGCCCACAACCATTTGTCGAGCCGTACGCCGTTCAAAGTCTCTCTCCTGTCCCGCTCCGGCCCGGACTCTTACCGGTTCGCCCGGGAGGCAAGCTGCGCGCCAAGGCAAGCGCCTCCTCCTGCACCTGCTTCTCGTCGCCAAAGCCTGCCAGCCATTGCATCTCCGTGGTGCGGCGAAACCAGGTTCCCTGGCGCTTGGCATAGTTGCGGTGCCCCTGCTGGGCCTTTACCACCGCCGCATCCAGGGTAAGCTCCCCGCGCAGCACCGCCATCGCCTGGGCATAGCCCAGCGCCCTCAGACTCCGGCAACCATCCCCGTAGCGCTCGCGCAGCGCCTCTGTCTCCTGCAGCAGGCCGCGGGCAAACATCGCCTCTGCGCGGGCGTCAATCCGGGCATATAACCGCTGGCGAATCTCCGCGGAGTGCAGCGGAGCCAGTCCAATCTGCAGCACGCGATAGCCCCGCAGCGGATCGCGTCCCACCTTCCACTGCTCGGTCTGCGGATGACGCGCAGACAGTGTCACCTCGATGCTGCGAATCAGCTTGGGCACATCGTGAGCATGGATGAGTGCAGCGGCGTGCGGATCAAGCCGCTGCAGCAGGCGGTGCAGCCACGTTGATCCCCTCCATTCCGCCCGCCCCCGCAGACGCTCACGCAGCGCTTCGTCACGCCGAGGAGCCGGAGCCAGCCCCTCCAGCAGCGCACGCAGGTAAAGTCCTGTTCCACCGGTGACGATCGGCATCCGGCCACGGTCTCGAATCCCGGCCAACGCCTCCCGGGCATGGCGAGCGTAGTCCCCCGCCGTACACACCTCGTCCGGCCAATACAGATCGATGCCATGATGTGCAATCCGCCGCCGTTCCTCGGCCGTAGGCTTGGCGCTGCCGATCTCCAGCCGGCGATAGACGGCCACGGAGTCGCAACTGACGATCTCGCCGTCCAACTCCTCGGCCAGCCGCAGCGCCAAAGCGGTCTTTCCGCTGGCCGTAGGCCCGGCAACCACCAGCAGCGGATACAGGCTCTCCTCCAGCCCCGTCACTCAAACCTCCACCTGCCGCCACGCGCCCCCTTGGAGCGGTTCGCCTGCGCCGCCAGCCGCGGTTTTGAATCCCGCGCGTCCCTACGGCCGCCACCAGCCATGGACAAAGACTCGATCCAGTCCCGAGCGGACGATGCTGATCGAGAGCGCCAGCAGAGCCATCAGCAAAAGGCCGCGCACGACACTGCGGCGCTCGATCTGCTCCCGCTCCCCGCAGTAGACCTCATGCGCTTGCCGCTGACGCTTCATCGCCGGCGTAGGCTGAGGGAGCCTGGGCGTCGCTGCGCGATGCTGGATCTGTCGCCAGGAATGGGCTTGCATGGGTAGATTTGCCTGCCCCCCCAAGCGCCTTCGCAAGGGCTCTTTTGAAGCCTCGCTTCCCATCACGCCGTCTCCGCTCCGCAGCCTCCAGCCGCTGAGAGCTCTGCACAGAACTCGCCGAACCGACGACCAGAGAGGAACCGTCTGGGCCGGCGGATCACTGTGTTCCCTCATTGACCAGGAAGTGAATCCGAAGTTCAAGATTCGGCCCATGGAACTGCCGCGGCAAAGGCGGGAACTGTCCCACTCCCGTAATCGAACCCCAAGCCGCGCGATTCAATGCATCATCGTGGCTCGAACCATCCAGATGCATCGCCGCAATCGTTCCATCCGGATTGACCGTGAAGCGGATCATCGTCATGCCACTCTTGTTCAAGGGCGGCTGCGTCTCTTCCGGCAGCAGCGGGATCCACTGCTCGTAGATCTCTTGAAGAATGCGCTGAATGTAGGGGTTGAAGTTCACTCCCTGGGTATCAGAGAGGATCTCCACGCCGCTCCCGGTCTGCGCTCCCCTAACGTTGCCGCTAATGCCCTGATTGCGATTCTGATTTGCACTCTGCGATCCCTGCATCGCCTGTTGCATCTGGTCTCGAGGCGTCTGCGGAATCAGGAAGCTCGGCCGTAGCGGCTGGGGAGTGGGAGCATTGGGCACCGGCTGGTTGGAGCGCTCTACTGGCTTGGGAGCCGAGGGCAGCGGCATCACCGGCTTCGATACCGGAGGAGCCGGGCGCATCGCTGCGGGCGGGGTTGGCTGTGGCGGAGCCGTGGCCTCCTTCTCCGGCGGAACCGGCGCCACGGGAGCCGGCGTTGCCGGCTTCGGCGCCGGCTTGGGCTCCATCGCCCGCAATCTGGCGATATCTCCGCGGCTGATCTTGGGTGGGGGACCAGGCGCGCGGTGCGGCAGGCGCGGCGCGTTCAACTCCACCTGCGCCTGTTGCTGCAGAGCTTCGGTAGGGGTAATCAGCTTGGGAGCGTGCCACAGATACTTGGGCCCATAGAACAGCACCCACGCGATCGCCAGCCAGATGAATAGGGAGATGTAGATCGACTCCCGGAATCGCGCCCGATCACGCTCGTCCTCGATGCTGTCCAGCAGGTGAATCAGTTCGTGCTCTTCCAGTTCGCCGTAGCGGCTGGTGCGGACGCGCACCGGCGCGCTCACACTGCCCGCTGCCTCGTGGGGCACAACGGAGACAGCAGCGCCCCTTCCCAGAGGCACTTCCGGCTGGCCCTCCTGCGGTTTCTTCTGCGGCTGCGGGCTCGGCTGCTCTGGTTCGATCTGCGGGGGAGTGGTCGGCATCGGATCTTGGTCAGTAACGAAAGTGCCCCCATCAAGATTGCACCGTCAGGGGCGGATCGCCGGACGGAAAATGGATGCTGGTCTCCTTAGTTTCTCATCTTTGCTCGATTCTGCCCATCTGAAATCAGCGGAGGCAGCAGGCGCCGCTGCCAGCCATCTCACCCCTCCATGCTCGTTCCCGTCGCTCCTCCGCGCTTCCTTCTTCTATCTTAGAAGCATGCCCCTCGCCACCCCTCTTGCCGGCCGAACCGCCGTGGTTCTTACGGTCAGCGACCGTTGCTTTGCCGGCGCCCGGACAGACCTCTCCGGTCCGGCCGTCGCGGAGATCCTCACTACATCCGGAGCCCGGCTGGTGGACACGCTCACCCTCCCCGACGAGCTTCCCCAACTCGTCGCCGCCCTTCGTCAGGCCGCCACCCGCGCCGCGCTGGTGCTCACCACCGGCGGCACCGGGCTGGGCCCGCGTGACGTCACCCCGGAGGCCACCCTGGCCGTCTGTACCCGGCTGGTCCCCGGACTGGCCGAACTCATCCGCCAGCAGGGAGCACTCCGCACCCCCTACGCCGCCCTCAGCCGCGGCGTCTGCGGCATCGTCGATTCGCTGCCGGAAACCCCGGCTCCGGCAGCTCAGACGCGCGGCGCTCTGGTGCTTAACCTTCCCGGCAGTCCCGCAGGAGCCCGAGACTCACTGCGCGCGGTCCTTCCGCTCCTGCCGCATGCCTTGGATCTCGTCGCCGGACAGACGGAACATCCGGCCGAAGGCTCTCCCCTCGCGTCCGAGTAGCCGCAGAAGCGGCCCAAACCGCCCCAAGGCGCTGCTCCCGATCCTAGAGTCCCCTGGAAGACGCCCTGCACGGCCTGTGGCTGCGCTCCCCGCGCCGGCTGTGGATCTCGGGTTCAAAGCGATCTCGGATTCAAGACAATCTCAGCCCCGCCGGACCCGTCTCGCTCCAGACCCGCCACATTCTCCCCCCGCAGCTTGAGCCCAGCGCATCCGCCCTGGGCAACCGTTGCTACCTCCGATTCGTGATGCTCAGGCGTTTGGCCAAGCCGGCAGACCTTCCATGAGCGAATATGGTTTGCGGCTGGGCTTAAAATAGAGATTCAGTGAAACCTGGACCCATCGCACTTGTGCATAAGCTCTCCACCGTCCTGTTGACCGTCCTGAAGCCTTTGGGCATCTGGGGTGTCGGTGGTCTGGCGTTGATCGACTCCGCGCTCTTCCCCATTCCGGTCTCCATGGACGGCGTCGTGATTGGGTACGTAGCCGCCAATCACCGCCTGTTTCTCGCCTACAGTCTGATGGCCGCCGCCGCCTCCACCCTGGGTTCGCTGGCTCCCTTCCTGATCGGCCGCGCCGGTGGAGAGTTCTTCCTACTGAAACGCATCAACCGCCGGCGCTACGAGAATATCCGGGATCGCTTCGAGCGTCAGGAGTTTCTGGCCATCATGATCCCGGCGATGCTTCCACCGCCCACCCCGCTCAAGCTCTTCGAGTTCTCCGCCGGAGTCTTTGAGATGCGGCCCGTCCTCTTTCTGCTGGCCATCTTCTGCGGAAAGTTCCTCCAGTTCCTCGCCTGCTCCCTGTTCACCCTCTGGTTCGGCCCGACGCTGATTCGCTCTCTGCGCGACCTCGGCCGAAACCACCACGACATCGTCGTCGGTATCGCTGCGGCAGCCGTCGCCGGGCTGATCTTTTACATCGTTCGCAGGGTCTTTGACAGCCGCAAGGGAGTCACCCTGCCCATTGAGGAAGAGGAGACGACTACCGAACCCTGAAGACGTGTCGGGGGCTCTGGCCGGGCTGACTTACGCCACGGGCTGCTGCGCCGCATGCATCATCTCCGCCAGCCGAGCAACCAGGACCGGAAGCCCAAAGAAGACGGCGGCGAACAGGCCCGTGGACAGCAGGTCATTCCCATAGAATGGCAGCGCAGCGGCGTAGCACGCCACCAGGCCGCTCAGCGTAGGCGGATACATCACCAGGTCCCCTCTGCCCGCCCAGACCATGAAGTTACTCAGCAGGAAGAAGCTGGTGGCGGAGGCCAAAACCCCGCAGGAGACGCGCAGCACCGTTGTCTTGCGCAACAGCGCACTGCCCAGAAGACAGACCGCCCCGTACCATGCCCAGGTGGCCAGGTACGCACTCACATGGAACGGATACCCATAAATCCTGGTGGTGAGAATCACATCCATCAACCCCATCACCGCCACGGCAAGCACCGCCTGCCGGCGCGCCATACGAGAACCGAAGAACAGCAGCCCTGCGCCCACTGCCGTAAAGTTGAAGGGCAGGCTATGGAAGAAGTGGGGCAGAAGGCGGCTGAGCGCGGCGAGCACGAGAGTGAGAGTGGCGACCATGGTCAACAGGCCTTCGCGGTTGGAGTCGGCGGCGACGCTGCCGCGCCTCTTATTGTAGCCTGAACTTGCAGCCTGAGCGCTCGGCGCCCCGCCTGCGGCCAGCGCCCTCCAGGCTGAGCGAATCATGCTCCAAACCCGACTCGCGCGAAATGCCAGCGCCGCCGGGCTCTTACCCATCCCCCACCATCCGCCAAGCCGGCCGCCGGCGCCCTACCTCTCTGGCCGGCCGTCCAGGCTCTCCCTGAGCACATGATTGCCGGCGTCCAGCTCAACCACGCCCATCAACGGCGTCCGCTGCGCCTCAATCCCATCGCTGCCTGAGCCTACGCCGGAGATTCCAGAGTTGCCGAAGCCGGCGCCCATGAAGCGTGGATCGCGAAAGGTGACCTCGGCGGCCACCGCATCCGCGCCACGCAGCTTCGCCGAGCCTGAGCCGGCGCTCAGCGATCCGACGTTCGGCCGGATCACCTGCACAAACGGCATCGGCGACCAGTCCATGTAGACCCTTCCCAACTTGCTCGCCTCCGCGGCCCGCACCGCGGGGCTCCCTCCCGGCTTCGCGTAGGAGGTTTCGCTCATCCGAATCGTACCGTTCAGCGTCTGGATCTCCGCCAGCTTGTACACCGGCCCAAAGTCCAGCACCGCCGACCAGCGGAAGGGGTTCACCATGGCCGGACTGACCAACGCCTGCTGCACTGGCAGCCAGATCGGAACCGGTTGCCCCAGTGGAGATAGCCCCTCCGACGGTTCCTCGATGCTCTGCCTCATCGCCAACTGCATCGCCCGCCCATGCTCCACCGCGCGCAACCCCCACCACGCGGCAACACCCACCAGGGCCGCAATCGCCCATCCGCGCCCTGGGAACGGCCGCCGCTTCACCCCCACCTCCGAACTCACCAGGCCAAACAGCCAGGGAGCGACCAGAGCTGCCAGCAGCAGCGTAAAGATCACGGGATCGAAGATAAAGACGATCGAACCCGCATACCAGCGATCGTCAATGGGAAAGAACGGACGAAGCCCGTAGTTGTTGGTGTAGTCCAGAAGCAGATGGCTCAGCAGCGCCACCAGGGCCAACAGGTACAGCACTCCCCAGCGGACCGGAGCCGCGGTCAATGGCCTGGCCGGAGCAGCTTCATCCTGCCCAGCCGCGAGTCGCAGAGGAATCGCCTCCGCCTTTGCCCTGGCCGTGGCAGCCGCTCGCCGCAGCCTCCAGCGATGCAGCCCATAGACCGCTGCAACAATCAGGGCTGCCTCAAAGGGCAGCCCCACAAATGTATGCGTGATCCCGCGATGATGTTGCAAGCCCTCTATGGGGCCGCGCAGAGCCCACAGCGTATCCACATCAGGAAACTCCGCAGCCACCACCATGGTCAGCGTGGCGTAGCCAGCCAGGCGATTGCATCCACTGCGTGAGAGACAGGCTCCGGTGAGAAGGTGCGTTACCGGATCCATCTCATCGCAGCGAGCTGCCCGTCAACGCCATGGGAGAAAAGCTCATCGGCCGGCTTGCAGCCTCAGCCAACTCCGCCTCGCGTTCGGCCTCGATCGCACGCTCCAACTCACGCTCCCGCATGTGCTGGGAACCGGCCGCAATTGCCGCCATCTCTGCC
>JAJYZE010000100.1 GCA_021800195.1 Acidobacteriota bacterium | reverse complement strand
GGGTGGTCGCTGAGTTTCAGTTGCGGCGTGATCTGGTCTATGGACTTGCATTCTATGAAGACCGTAAGATTCTCAGTTACGTCACCGATGGTGTTCCAGCCGGGGAGCATCTGGTCGTCTTCCCCGACCGCGATGAGGCGCTGATGCAGCGGTATTGGAAGGGCCGGCAGGTTCGCCCGGTTCTGCACTACGCGGTGCAGGGCCTTTCGGTTTACGAAGTGTATCCGCAGCGTTGAGGGCGAAAGAGAGTCAGAGGCCGGGAAGACGTTGAGTTCAGCACAGAGCCGCTTTTCTCAACTCGAGATTCTTGATCTGCGCCACTTCTCCGGAGCGCAGTTGCGGCCGCTGCTGCGGGACGAGGCCGAGCGCTGGCAGCGCCGTTTGCACTGGGATTACACACCAGCCTCCGACATGCTGCTGGATTATCTGGACAGCCGCATTCTGTCGGGCTACGTAGCCCTGCGGGCGGGGCAGATCGCCGGTTACGCCTTCTGCGTCTGCGAAGGCGCGAAGGCGGTGATTGGGGATGTGTACGCGGTTGGCGAAACCGAGTCCACGGTGAACCCCATCTGCGAGACCCTGATGAACCATCTGCTGGAGATGGTGAAGTCCATGCCAGGCGTGACGAGGGTAGAGTCCCAGTTGCTGATGTTTCCCGATGGGGCGCTGAGAGAGAGTTTTCAGCGCCATGGGTTCAAGGCCTACCGGCGCTGCTTCATGCTGCGGGATCTGCAGGCTCATCCGCCACGAATGGATCAGGATCCGGCCGAGTTGCGTCCGGGCAGAAGCCTGGTGCTGGAGGCATGGCGACCGGAGTTTCATGATGGCGGGGCGCAGTTGATTCATCGCTGCTATGCCGACCATATGGACGCCGGCATCAACGACCAGTACCGCACCCTGCACGGGGCGCAGCGGTTCCTGCACAACATCATTCGCTTCCCCGGCTGCGGCGTCTTTGATCCGGAGAACTCCTGGGTGGTGCGCGAGACACAGCAGCGGAACGGAGGTCTCCCCCTGGCTGCGCCGCGCGGAGGGCCCGTGGAGGCGATGCTGCTGAGCTCCAAAGTCTGTGCGGGAGTGAACCACATCACTCAGATCTGTGTGGCTCCCTCGCTACGCGGCAAAGGGCTGGGCCGTTTGCTGCTGGAGCAGAGCGCGAGGGAGGGAGCCCGGCGAGGCGTGCGTGAACTATCCCTGACCGTGACCGAGGCCAATGCCAACGCCCGCGCGCTTTATGAGCGCCACGGTTTTCAGACGTTGCACCGCTTTGAAGCCATGGTGTTTGACAGCAGCGAGCGCCACTGAGCGCCCATGCCTCTTGAGCCGCGTTGTTACTTCTTCCAGTTGGCTCCTGGACGCGCCACAGTGTACATCTTCGCCCCGATCTGGTCGAACAGGCCGTCGCGATCCTCTCCCACTTTGTAAAGGTCAAAGTGAGAGCGTCCGGGGAGATAGTGGAAGTGGGGATCGGCTCCGAGCTTGTTCAGGCGGGCTTCAAAGAGGCGGGCGGAGCCGTCCAGATAGAACGTATCGGCGGTTCCCACAAAGAGGTGGATGCGGCCTTTGAGCAGAGGTCCAGTTTGCGGCCACTCTGTTTCTACCCGGTGCGCCAGATCATAGTGATCATGCCAGTAGGCCACCACAGCGGGTTTCACGTCTCCGGTGACGCGGTCAAACATGGGCATGGGCGCTCCGCTGGGGGAGCGAGGCGAGAAGACCCAGTCAAAGGAAGTCATCTGGCCACCGTAGGGGCCCAGAACCGCCTCCATTTTGGCGAACTGTTCGATGGTGGCCACTACCTTCCCGTCGATGCGCACGATCGGATAGGCGGTTCCGTCGGGCCGGTGGTACACGTTGGCGTGAGGAGCGTAGAGATCCGGGCCGGTGAAGTTGTGGAAGTCACTGGGGTCTGGCGAGGTAGACCATGTTCCTCCAAAGATCCGGGGATAGTTGACCTGGAGTTGCAAGGTGGCCCAGCCGCCGCTGGAGTGGCCGTTGAGAAAGCGTCCGTTGCGTTTCGCATCCATGCGGTAGGTGCGCTCCAGCATGGGGATGAACTCGGCGGTCAGGGCTGTGCCCCAGGGGCCATCGTTGACGGAGTTGGCGAACTCATGGGCGCCTTCGGGGCAGGACTAATCCAGCATCACCCAGATCATGGGAGGCATCTTGCGCTGGACCATGCGGTCACGAATCATTTCGCCCATCACCAGGTTGTAATCCATTATTGGCGCCAAAGCCATGTGTGAAGTAGGCCGTCGGATAACGACGGTGCCTGTTGCCAGCGTAGCCCGGCGGCAGGATAACCCAGGCTCGGATGGAAGTGGAGTTGCCGGAGAAGTGGGTGAGCAGCGGGCTAACCATCTCCTGCCGCTCGATCTCTCCGGGCTTCACCTGCTGCATGGCGTGGGCCAGTGCCGCCTGGCGCTGCGGGTTGGCGCAGTATGTTCGTTCAGGGTGAGGGTCGCCTCCGGGCTTTGCGGGTTCCACTGCGTCAGGTTCGCCACCGGACTGATCCAATCCCGGGGGGGGGTGCGGCCGGAGTAATTGATAGGAGTGGTCCGTATCCAGCACGGCTCGCACCTCATAGTCGCCCGGCGGCAGCGCGGAGAAGGGCCTGGGATAGGCAATCAGGTCGGCATCGAACTGCACCGAGGCGCCGGGAGCCAGATCGCGCACCTCCTGAGCAGCCCCCAGGTCTGCTGATTCTCCTCGCTGGGATGGAACTCCTGGACGTCCACCTCCGCGTCTCCCTTACCCGGTTTGAGAAAGACGAGCAGGCGTCCGCTGAGTGGCTGAGCTGCGGCGGAGCCCAGCCGGATCCGAAAGAATGTGTGCGGTGGCGCCTGCTGGGCGGAGGAGCGGCTGGAGGCAAGGCCAAGACTGGCTGCAATGGCTGCGCAGGCGAGCAGAGGGGCGGTTGGGCGGCGCCGCATGGATCGGGATCTCTCAAAAAAAGCATTGAGGGATGATACCAGCCTACGGTCAGCTGCTGGATGGTCAGGATGGCGCACGAGCGAGACTGCCTGCGAGAGATGAAGCGCCGGCCGGGACGCGACTCGACGCCGCGAAGCCTGCCCGATCTTCCGCCGCGCTACTCGACGTGATAGTTGGGCGCTTCGCGGGTGATAACGACGTCATGGACGTGGCTCTCGCGCAGTCCGGCACCCGAGATGCGGACAAAGCGCGCCTTCTGGTGGAGCTCTGCGATGGTTCCGCAACCCAGGTAGCCCATGCCAGAGCGCAGGCCGCCGACCAGTTGATAGATGGTATCCTCCAGCGGGCCGCGATACGGCACGCGGCCTTCGATGCCCTCGGGGACAAACTTGGCCAGTCGGTTGCTGTTCTCCCGGGCGGTGATGGAGGTTCGAGCCTCTTCTTCCACACTCATGTCATCCTTGCTTTGGAAGTAGCGTTCGCCGGAGCCCTGAGCCATGGCGCTCAGACTGCCCATGCCGCGATACGTCTTGAAGCTGCGGCCCTGATAAAGGATGGTTTCGCCGGGACTCTCATCCACGCCGGCGAAGAGCGAGCCCAGCATGCAGACGCCGGCTCCGGCGGCGATGGCCTTGGTGAGGTCGCCCGAGTATTTGACGCCGCCGTCGGCGATGATGGAGACGCCACGCTGCCGGGCGGCGCGGTAGGACTCCGCGATGGCGGTGATCTGGGGCATGCCGGCGCCGGTGACCATGCGGGTGGTGCAGATGGAGCCGGGACCGATGCCCACCTTGACCGCATCCGCGCCGGCGTCGATCAGCGCCAGAGTGCCCTCGTAGGTCGCCACGTTCCCAGCCAAGAGATCGACGTCCGGAAAGGCCTGCTTCACCTGAGAGATGGCTTCCAGGACGCGCGAGGAGTGGCCGTGGGCGGAGTCGATGGCCAGAGCATCCACGCGGTAGCGCACCAGTTCGGCGGCGCGTTCCAGAAAGTCACCGGTGGCTCCGATGGCGCCGGCGACGCGCAGGCGACCCTGTTCATCCTTGCTGGCGTTGGGGTACTTCAACTTCTTCTGGATATCCTTGACGGTGATCAGGCCCTTGAGTTCGTAAGCGTCATTGACCACCAGCAGCTTCTCTACCCGATGCTGATGCAGAATCTGTTCGGCCTGCTCGAGCGTGGTTCCCACGGGAACGGTGATCAGATTGGACTTGGTCATCACGTCGCCAACGGGGATATCGGTGCGGGAGACGAAGCGCAGGTCACGATTGGTGAGAATGCCCACCAGCTTGTTGTTCCGGGTGACGGGCACGCCGGAGATCTTGAAGCGGCGCATCACCTCCAGGGCATCGGCGATGGGCCGCTCCGGCTCGATGGTGACCGGATCCACGATCATGCCGCTCTCCGAGCGCTTCACCTTGTCGATCTCGCCGGCCTGGTGCTCGATGGAGAGATTGCGGTGGACGACACCCAAACCTCCCAACTGGGCGATAGCGATGGCCAGGCGGGACTCGGTGACTGTATCCATGGCGGCTGACATCAGGGGCGTGGCGAGGGTAATCCTTGGGGTCAGTTGTACCTGGGTGCTGACCTGGGAGGGAACCACGTCCGAGTAGGCGGGAACCAGCAGGACGTCGTCGAAGGTGAGCGCTTCGGGGATCTTGTCGAGGATCATACCCCTCTATTGTTGCATCTGGAGACCCGTGTTGCACCTGGAGAGTGCGGGCGGCATTGAGTTGACGAGCGGGGCGGAATGGGGTGAGATGATGGTGGATGGAAGGCTTGGATCCTCTCAAGAAAGAGGACAACAGAGGAGCGCTGAATCCCGACGAGCCCACGGTGGGACCTGCTCCGGATGCGCAAGGATGGAGTCCGGCGGCGAGGAAGATGAACGGCTGAGAGGGCAGGGCTGAGAGGATTTGCATGAGCGACATGATTGTGGTGAAGGATCTGGTGAAGAACTACGCAGATTTCTGCGCAGTGAACCAGATCTCCTTTACCGTTCCCGAGGGCCGGATCTTTGCCTTTCTGGGCCCCAATGGAGCGGGCAAGACCACCACGATCAAGATGCTCACCACCATCCTGGAGCCCAGCGGAGGTACTTTGCGGGTGAACGGCTTTGACCCGGTCTCACAGCGGAAGCAGGCGCGCCGCTCCTTCGGCATCGTCTTTCAGGATCCGAGTCTGGATGAAGAACTGACCGCGCAGGAGAACCTGGACCTGCATGGGGCGCTCTACGGCGTCCCGCGCGGAGAGCGGCTGCAGCGCATGCAGGCGCTGCTGGAGCTGGTGGGGCTCTGGGACCGGCGGAACGAGTTTGTCAAACAATTCTCCGGGGGCATGAAGCGCCGCCTGGAGTTAGCCCGGGCGCTGCTGCACAGGCCGCGCATCCTGTTCCTGGACGAGCCGACGATCGGCCTGGACCCGCAGACTCGCAATCACATCTGGGGCTATATCGCCACGCTTAGCAGGCAGCAGAACGTCACCGTCTTCTTCACGACGCACTACATGGAAGAGGCCGATCGCGTTGCCGGCGAGGTCGCCGTAATCGACCACGGCAGGATCATCGCGCAGGGAACGCCAGCCGCGCTCAAGCAGCAGAACGGAGCGGCCACGCTGGAGGACGCCTTCATCGCCCTGACCGGCCACGATATTCGCGACGAGGAGGCCGGCGCAGCCGATCATATGCGCGCGATGCGCAACGTGTGGAGAGGTGGCCGGCGATGAGAGCGATTCTTGTTCTTTGCATCCGGCAGCTGAAGCGCTATATCCGGTCGCCGGCGCGCATCGTTGGGTCGCTGGGCCAGCCGGTGATCTTTCTGCTGGCGCTCGGCTTCGGCATTGGTTCGGTGTTCCGCAGGGCCGGCTCAGGCAACTACCTGAGCTTTCTGGCTCCGGGAATCATCGTGATGGGCATCATGTTCACGGCCGTGTTCTCCGGAATCGAGATCATCTGGGACCGTCAGTTCGGCTTCCTCAAGGAGACGCTGGTGGCGCCGGTCTCGCGCCTGCAGATCGTGCTGGGACGGGTTCTGGGCGGCGCCATCGTGGCCATTCTGCAGGGCTTTGCCGTCTTTCTGGTGTGCCTGGCCTTTGGCTTCCGGGTTCACCAGATCATGATGGCTCCGCTGGCCGTGCTCTTCATGTTCCTCATCGCCATCCTGTTTACCTCCATTGGCACGGCGATCGGCTCCGTGCTGCAGGATATGCAGGGGTTTCCGCTGGTGATGAACTTTCTGGTGATGCCGCTGTTTTTCTTCTCCGATGCTCTGTTTCCCATCAAGGGTCTGCCCAAGGCTTTGGAGGGAGCCCTGCGCCTGAACCCGGTGACGTACGGGGTGGATGGCCTGCGCGGCGCGCTGATCGGGGTCTCTTCCTTCCATTTTCTGACCGACTTCGCAGTCCTGGCCCTGCTGAGCGCCATCCTGCTGGCCATCGGCAGTTATCTGTTCGCGAAGATTCAGTTGTGAGAACTCTGGCGGGGAAAATGGGAGTTGGCCCGCGTACCGATCGGCGTCCGCCCTTCGGCTCTGAGCCCTGTGAGCCATGCAGCGTTCGTCTGACTTCCGCTGCTTATGAAGGCAGCGCTGGGCCACTCGAAGACTCCGCGGGCCCGGAGCTGGCAAGCAGCTCCTCGCGCGAGCGCTGTTCGCTGGAGGCTGAGGCGTTGCCCGAGACGCCGTAAGCTACCGCGGCCGCAATGATGGCAGGAACGATGAAGGCGTGTCCGCCGGTGGTCTCAGCCACAAAGACCACGGCGGCCAGCGGCGTCTTGTAGCCGGCTGACAAAAAGGCGGCCATGCCCACCGCGGCGTAGAGGCCGGAGTTGGCGCTATGCACGATGGACTGCGCAAAGGCTGTTCCCAGAGCTCCACCGGTAAGAAAGAGTGGGACAAACATGGCGCTGACTCCACCCGTGCCCAGCGTGGCGATCGTGGCTCCGAGCTTGAGCGCAGCAAAGGAGAGCAACTCCGTGGTCGCGTGGTGCCGGTTGAGGATCATCCCCACGGCCTCATAGTTCGGGCCCAGCGGCGTCAGGCGGCCGGGGTAGAGTTGCAGAAAGACCAGGCCGCACAGGCCGGTCAGCAATCCACCGATCCCCATCTTGACCCAGTGGGGCATACGGGCCCGCATGACGAGGCGACGCACGCGGCGAAAGACGATGACGAACACCAGAGCCAGCAGGCCAATGAACAGCCCGAGCATCGCGCTCCAGTAGATATCTCTGCGGGTGTAGGAGCCGACGCTATGGAAGCCGAAGAGCGGCTTGGCTCCCAGGAACGCGCTGAGGGTTACGAAGGCCACCACAGAGGCAATGAGCGACGGCGCGAGCGCCTCGTAAGCCAGGTCGTCGAGAAAGGGCATCTCCAGGGCAAAGACGATGCCGGTGAGCGGCGCCCGGAAGACGGCGGACATGCCGGCGGCGGCTCCGCAGATGAGCATGATGCGGCGCTCGCGGTCGCTTAGAGGGAAGCGGCGCAGCCTGTTCCAGAGTCCAGAACCGATGGCTCCGCCGCCATAGATGCTGGGACCCTCAAGCGCGGCGCTTCCGCCGGAACCCACCGTGGCGATGGCGGCGGCGATCTTGGGGAAAAAGCTGCGCAGATCCATTCGGCCCCCATGCAGGTGGTAAGCGCGGATCACTTCCTCGGTGGAGTGTTCATTAGGATCGGGAGTCAACTTCTGCATGATCAGGCCGGCCAGCACCGAACCCGACACCAGCCCGGGCACAATGGCCCAGTGGTGGTCCAGATAAGTGCTCAGTACAAGCGGCCACAACCAGTCCAAAAGGACCATCACCAGTCCGGTGATGGCAAGGCCTGTGACTACCCCGGCGATGGGCGCCAGCAGTAGACATTTGCGCGGATTGCAGGCTTCGGCGCGAGTGTCGCCTGCACCCGCCTGGAAGAACAGACGGCGGACCAGACGCTGGAAGGGAATAAGGTGCTGAGACCCGCTGTTCTGGCGAGCAGAATCACCCGAGGTGTTCATGAGGTCCTCCTTCGGCGAGGCTGGGGACTGACCGCGCATCGAGGGGTTGGGGCGGTCGTCTGGCCGGTGGCGTTCCTGGTCTCCAGCGCCTCGGCGCTGGAGACGATCACCGCGCGCACGCGGCCAACCTCTTCGCGGTGCAGGCGGCTGAGACGGAGGAGAATTCCGCGGCCGCGGGGCGTTAGCGAAACCAGCACCTGACGCTGGTCGACAGTAGAGCTCCGCCTGCGCACCAGTCCGCTGCTTGCAGCCCGTTCGACCAGTCCTACGACAGAGTTGTTTCGCTCCTGAAGAAACTCGGCCAGTTGGGAGATGGTGGCGACGCCGCGCTCTGAGAATCCGGCGATGCCCAGCAGGAGCTGATGTTGTTGCGGCGTGACGCCGGCGGACCGGGCTTCTTTTTCGCTGAAGCGAAGAAAGCGCCGGAGCGCGTAGCGGAAGTTGGCTAAACCACGCAGCAACTCGTGGTCGGGCGGTTGGTTCATTCTGGCGAGCTCCGGAGCGGCGCGCTTCCTGCGCAGATAGCCGCACTTAAATTAGATCGCAATGCAATCTAATGTTACATCGCATGATGATCTTTTTACCAGGAGATCCGGAGTAAGAGGCTGGTAGCTCCGGCCATCTGAGCTTCGGAATCGAGAGGGTCGGGCAGGCCAGGTTGCGATGGAGAGACGCGCCTTGGCGCCACTTCTTCGCGCGGTGGACCTGCTCGCTCCCTCTTGGCCCCGTTCTCCGTGCCCACGGTTGGGGCGGGACGGATGGGGTCGATGCCGGGAGGTTTGGGGCGGGCAAGCGAATGCAATCAAGCCGCTCCTCCAGCGGTCATCGGATCCGCTGGCTCCTATGGCGGTGAACTCCAAGGGGTTGGAGCGGGTTTGCTCCACGCGGCGTCCTCTCTCTCTGAGAGCATTGCATTCTCAAGGCGGCTCCGGATGAGGGGCAAGTGCCGCCTCGATTGGAAGATTCGTTGCCTGGGAGCGGAAAAAATCCCGTGCGGGAGGCTGTGGGGAGATTGATAATCTTCTCAGGAAGGTTTTCGATCATGAGCCTGCGCAGATCTTCGCTCTTTGTGATGTTGGCCTGGATCTTGCCTGGCATTGCCTGGGCCGGCCTTGCCGTTTTGGCGGGGATGCATGCAGGCCTGCGCAGCGTCGGCGCCGGCAGATCCAATGG
>JAJYZE010000099.1 GCA_021800195.1 Acidobacteriota bacterium | reverse complement strand
GGAGAAGGCGATGCAAAGATCCTGCACGGAAAGCAGTTGAGGAAACGAATCGTCCTGGGCCGCAAGACTCACCCTACGAGCATAGCGGATCGAGACTCGTCCCGGCGGCAACCCAAGGTTGGGGGGGGCGCAGGCAAGGGCGCTATGGCTCCAGAAAACGCTATTGCTCCAGGAAAAAAGAGCTCCAGGAGCTGATCTTCATCTCCCCATGCGCACCCACGCTCCACAAACGCCAGCGGTAGCGCCCGTTCTGGACGGCGAACTTGGCCATCGCCTGCATGCGCAGGGTTGGATTCTGATCTTCGACAAAGTAGAGGCGCGACTCCGACCAGCCCTGGCCTTCACCCTTCTGCCACTCCACCACCTCCAGCCCTGCGCCGCCATGGTTCTGCCACAGCAGCTGCGGCATCTGGACCACATCTTGCCCATCCGTGGGCTGCAGCAGGGAAACCCCCTTCACTCCCCCGCGCTGTTCGGCCCAGGTGGGAGGATCGCTTACCATGAGCACCCGGCGCTCCTGGGTCTGTTCATACTGGGGAAGGTCCAACGTCAGTTGCAGAACCTTCCATGGCCCGGGCTTGGTCGTTCGCCGGCTCTGGCGCAAGACCACCAGAGGATGCACGACTCCAAAGATTCCAGGCGTGGAGATCAGCACACGCAACGCAATGGCCGCCAGGCTGCCATGCACGGAGGCCTGCTCCACCTGCACCAGCATCCCCCCGTTCACGCTCGCAGCGTCGCCGATCGTGGCCAGCAAATGCCGCTGCCCCTGGGAGCTGTTGCGGGCCATGCGAGGATCCGCAAGACTACCCAGCGGAACCCCGTTCACCAGCCGTTGGATCGCTTTGCGGGCCACCTCCGCCGCCCCCGCGGCCGGGCCGGAGAGACTCTTGGCTACGCAACCCGGACAATCGGAAAAAGGTTCGCTCATCCACAAGGCGAAGGCCCGCGCCGCCTGCATGTTCGCTGCATCGGCCAGAATGGCCACCTCCGCCGCGCTCTCCGGATGGTTCAACACTCCGTTGGGATAAAACACCGCGGGTTGCAGCGACACCAGTCCAAAGTTGCTGTCCATCCCCGCCCACCATGCCGCGGGCAATGTTCCCACCAGCACATCCGGATACTCCTTGGACCCCCTGGAGCCGGTCAGCATCGACTGCAAGTCGCTGGGTGAAACGGCATAGAAGCTTACCTGCAGATCCGGATATGCCTGGCGCAATCTCTGCTGTATCCTCTCTTCCTCCGGACTGCTCGACATCTGGAGGGACTGGCTGACGCTGCTGAGCGCCGTTGTCTGATTCTCCGGTTCGGCGAAGCTGGAGGCGTTCTGGCCCACGTTGCTTGCTTCTGTGCCATAGCTCGCCGAGGTCTGCCCAAAGCCGGCGCTGTTCTGGCCATAGCTGCTGCTCTCCATACCGTAGTTGCCGGCAGTGCTGCCAAAGCCGGCCTCGTTTTGCCCAAAGGTGCTGCTGTCCTGCTGCTTGTACCCGATGCCGTTCGGCGTGGCCGTAGTGGCATCCCGGTTGGCCGGAATGGACGGCACACTGATGCTTTTGCTGTCTGCGTCCACCCCGAAGCTGGCTGCATTCTGGCCGAAGCTGGAGGCGTTCTGGCCAAAGTTGGCCACGCTGTGTTCGGTGTAGTTCAACGGCGTGAAGTCGTTCAACGCCGACACGGCTTGAATCGCCATCTCCTGGGAGTGAACCGAGTTCCCGACATACCAAACCACCAGGGTTCCATGACGCAAGGCATTCAACGGATCAGCGCCGCTCTGGGCCAGCAGAGGATGACACGGCGCCGCACCAGCAAACAGAAGCAACGCCAGGATGACCTTTGCTTGGTGCTGCTTGCCGTCCACGGATACCTCCACGAATTGGAATCCCGCCAGGATCTTAGCCTGGCGACCGAAAGCTCCAAAACGCCCCCAGCCATTGGCTCTCTCCCTGAAGATGCCGCTTCAGGCGGAGAACCAACCGCACCGGCCCCGTCTCTAGAGTAATCTTCCCTCCAACGGAATGCCGCATCTCTCATCCAAAGGGGACATCTTCGCGGGCGACATGAACAAGAAGTTAGCTGGAATCTGCGGCGAGGCAGCTCACCAGTCGCCGCGGGACAAAGCGGCAGCCATGGTTCAACGGGATCGGTGGCTGTGCGCCCCGGGCTCCATCCTTCAAACTACAGATCCCCAGAACCCCATGCAGCCAAATCCAGCCTCTCGCCGTCAGCAGCGAACAGAACTACACTGAACTCCAGGCATGACTCTTGACTTCGAGATTCTGATCGTTGGAGCCGGCCCTGCAGGCTGCGCGGCCGGCTACGACCTGGCGAGCGCCGGCAAACACGTCCTGCTGCTGGACAAGAGCCGCTTTCCACGCCACAAACCCTGCGCTTGCGGCCTGACGCAAAAGACGTTGAAGGCGCTGCGCTACTCCGTGGACCCAGTGATTGAGCGGGTCTGTTCGGAGATCGTCCTGGAACCAACCCGCACGCCAGATTCAGCCTGGAACGCAGAACCCGCCAGCCGCCCAGAGCCGGCAACGCCTCCGGCACCGGCTGACCGAACCCAACCTGCCCCTCCAACTGACTCCGGCTCGACCGGCCCGCTCCGGTTGAGCAGCTCCAGCCCCATCTGCGCTATGGCTGTCCGGGAAAGGTTTGACGCCTTTTGCCTTCATCAGACCTTGGCTTCAGCGCGGGACGGCGGAGCCATCTCGCTGCGGCAGATTCGCCGCATCGCCGCGCTGCGCGAAGGCCCGGAGTATGTCGAGGTGGATGTCGAGTGCACTCAGGACTGCGAGACGCGCACGAATACCTATCGCGCACCCATCTTGATCGGCGCCGACGGAGCCAATGGCCAGACACGACGCCTGGCCGGCCAATACTCCTCCGCAGCCGGCCGGACTATCACCAGCTTTGAGCAGGACGGCTTTGCCCTGGAGGCCACCGTGCCCTACAGCGCTCTGCCGGAGTCGCTGCCCGGCGGCAGGTCCCCCCAGGATCTGGTATTTGACTTCACTCCCCTGCGCGGCGGCTACGGCTGGCTCTTCCCCAAAGCCGACCACGTCAACATCGGCGTGGGAGCCTTCGCTGCTGCCCATGGCATCGGTAGCAGGACGCTGAAGCAGATCACCCGCGAGCTGCTGCGGAGCTATGCACAACAGAAGCTAGGCGTGGCCACGCTGACCCACATCACCGGCCAACAACTGGGAATGGGTGGCCACAACTACGTCCCAAAAGGCCGCGTGCTTCTTACCGGAGACGCCGCCGGTCTGGTTGATCCCCTCACCGGAGAAGGGATCCACTCTGCCATCGTCAGCGGCCAGGCCGCCGCCGCGGCCATCCTGGAGTTCCCCGAGGCAGAGCGTTCCAGCGAGGTCGCTGCGGCGTATGCTCGCCACCTGAGCCCCCTGCAACGGACCTTGTCCTTTTCGATGCGCGCCGCCCAGGCGTTCCACACCCGGCCAGAGCGAGGCTTCAAGGCCATGCGCACCCCCTGGATGCGGTCCTTGATCCTGAAGACCTACGCTGAGGGCATTCCCTATACCCGGTTGCTGACGGCAATGGCCAAATGGATCACTTGAAGCAACGCGCGGCCCCTATCTTCACCTGCGAGATATGGGCCGCGCTGTATCCATGCTGGAACCTAAAACGTGATGTGAAGGTCCATGGAAATCATGCGCTGGCTGCCGATGGTGCCGGTGACCGAGCCTAACTGGGCGTTGTTGTTCGCACAACCGCTGGGGGTCACCTCTGTGGCCACCGAGCAGCCGTAGACGCCAAACGGAAGCGTCAAGGGGACTGTGGTAGCCCGACCCGAAGTGCCGCCCGTGTAGGGCTTCTCATACAGGTTGTCCCCCGCGGAGCCGCCTCCAGCAGGACCCGCGCCCGTAACCGTCGATCCTTGATCCGCCTGGCTGGTGACGATCAAGCCGTAGTTTTCATAACCGTTCACGCAGTCATAGAGCGCGCCAGAACCGGCGAGGTAGTTATTGGCGCAGGAACCGTGCTGACCGATGGTCGCCGAGTCCTGCGGAACGTCCATGCTGGTGGTGTTGGTGATGTTAAAGACGTTGAAGGAGTACAAAAGATCGACTCGTCCTTTGATGTGAAACTCCTTGCGCAGGGAGAGATCCAGGCTGCGCTGCGCTCCTTGGCGGAAGATGTTGCGCTGGTCACCCGGAGCAAACGCAGTCTCGTAGACGTCGACTGGATCCGTTGGGGCGCCTGCGGAGGCTGGAGGAACTCCGCCCTGACCCGGCGCCAGGTACTCCACCGCAATCTGAGTGGGATCCAGTGCCGGCATGTACTCCCCGCCCACACCGCGATATCGGCCGGAGTGGCCCGTCAAGGCAGAGCGATGGTTGCCGGGATCGGCAATCGAGAGGATCGGATTGATGAGGGTGGGGAAGTAGCCGAGCTGCGCGCTGGCCACCGCTCCGTTGTACTCGTAGAGAGAGTAGGGCTCGCCGCTTTGCAGAACGGTCATGCCGGTCAGGGTCCAGTCGTTGGTCAGAATCGCCATCAGAGAGTGCTCCGGCGCGGCGTTGGGAAGCACTACTTGGAAGTTTGCGGTGAAGTCATGGGTGCGGTCGAAGTCCGATGAAGCATAGGACTGCTTCAGATCGTTGGGATTGTCTCCGGTAAAGAACAGGCCGATGTCGCTCTGTTCATCCAGCGCGTGGCTCCACGTATAGCTGGCGCCGACCTGGAAAGAGTGCGAGAGGCGCTTTTCCAGATGGGTATTCAGCGCATTGTAGGAGGAGTTGCCCACCGTCTTGTACATCGCGGAGTAAGGGCTGTAGCCCACGTAGGGAGCGCGAAAGTCTGAGTTCCCGCCATCGTAGGTAGACCAGGGCTCAGAGGCGATCGGGCACGGATCACCGTAGGCTCCGCAGCTCGTATTTCCGTTCGTCACATCATAGCCGTAGCTGTAAATCTCTCCGCTGGAGTGCGGATCCTTGCCGAGAATCATCGCTGGGCTACCGGGGGTAGCCACCTGCGGCATATTGAACGGCAGTGGAATCACTGAATGCCTGCCCAGATTGCCGGAGTAGCCGATGGTGACCGCCAGATCATTTCTTGGCTGCCACTGGATGTTCAGCGTGTAGTTCATTGTGTAAGGCAGAACATTGTTCTTGTCATAGGATCCGATGTACAGAGGCGTCTGGGAGCACTCATTCTCGAAGTTGCCTACGCCGCCGCAGTTGAGGCCGAACCCAGCGGTGCTGCCCGTCATGTAGTTGAGCTGATTCTGCAGCGCCGTTGTCTCCACCGCGGGATTCTCGCTGGGCGCGGGAGGCGTGGTGCTGCTGGTGAGCAGGGCGGCTGAACCCAGAGGATTCGCAATCGAGGTCCCGGTGCCACTCACCGCGCTCACCAGCGGAGCCTCCTGCGTCACGCCGAAGGGTCCACCCACTCCACCACCCGCCGGGGGCGAGAGATAAGCGAACAGTTCACCGCGGTCATAATAAATACCAGCGCCACCGTTGATCACGAACTTGCCTCCATCCCGCTTGGGCGACCAGGCGAAGCCGATGCGCGGGGAGATCCCCCACTGGCGTCCTGTGAGTGTGGAGGCGCTGGTTCCCGGCGTGCGCGCCGTTGGATTGTTACCGGCCACCACCAGGCCGTCATTGATTACCGTGAAGCCGCTGCCGCCTACCGCTGGATCCGTGCCGGTGACATCATAGGTGTTCGGATCGAAGTTGAAGAAGTTGCCATACTTCTCCGTCATGCCGCCGTGATAGTCCCAACGCACGCCCGCGGTGATGCTCAGATTGGAGAGCGCCTGCCATTTATCCTGGAGGTAAGAGGCGCCCTCATTGGTGCGATAGTAACGATTGGCGAGGTTCTTTCCGTTGGAGGAGAGCGTCTCCAGCACGCTTGAAGTGTGCACATTCCCTTCCAAAAAGTTCTTTAGGTTGGAAAAATTTTCTGTTATCAGGCCGTTGCGGTTGTTTTCGATGTTCAGTTGCGTGTAGCTGTAGCCTCCGCCAACCATCAGGGTGTGGTTGCCGAGGATCAGAATCGCGTTGCTCGACGGATTGATCCGATTCTGGTAGTAACCGGTGTTCACAAAGCTGCTGTTGGGGCCCACGCGAAGGCTGGGCGTGCCCGACTCGTTCACAGCGAATCTCGATATGTTGAAGCTGGGAAGCAGGCCGGGCTGACCCGGAACATCATCGGTGATGCCGAAGGTAGGACCGGCATTGGCGCCCGTCGCATTGTTGATCACCGTCTGATTGTAGGTGGTATAGGTGCCCATGCGATCCCAGCCAACGCGCTGCTCCCAGTTCAGCCGCGGCCCCAGTTGGATCGTGTTGTCCAGCGCGGCCACCTGAGCATGGTTCTTGGTGACAGAGGGAAATCCTCCCACCTCTGAGGTAAAGCCGTAGGGCATGGTAACCGGGTCGGTCTGATAGTAGTACTTGAAGCTCAACCTGTCGGTTTGGGTAACGTCGTAGTCCAGGCTGCCCGTCGCCTGATCTCCCTTGAACAACGAAGTACCTTGGAGTGTGACGTTAGGGACATCGTAGGCAAAGGGCGCTGAGGTCTGAGCGTAGGGAATCAGATACTGCCCGTTGGGCAGGGTGGCGTTGAACAACGCCTCGGCGACCCCGGAGGGATCCAGGGTAATCGGGCTTGTGCCGCCGGAGTATCCCTGGTTCAGCGCCTGCAGACACGCGCTGGTGCGGCCGTTGGGACAGTTGGTGGTGTTGAACGCCTGCGGCACGGTCATCTGGGTCAGGCCCGTGGCCTGATCCGAGTCATAAAGATGCTGATAAGCCACAAAGAAGAAGAGCTTGTTTTTGATGACCGGGCCGCCCAATGTGCCGCCAAGGGTCCAGCGATGCAGCAGCGGATCACGCAGCGACATGGGAAAGGCTCCCACACCCTGCTCCGCCAGAACGGCATCCTGATTGAAGAAGAATGGCGCCGAGTTCAACGCACTGTTGGAATAGTTGCTATACACCTGACCGTGATAGTGGTTGGTGCCGGTCTGGGTGTTGACGTCGATCTGCGCTCCACTGGTGGCGCCCTCCTCCGAGTCATACATGGAGGCATTGACGCGCAGCTCCTGAATGAACTCTGGCGGGGGCGCCGGCAGGCTGTTTCCGTTGGAACCATACACCGAACTACCTTCGATGATGGCTCCGCCGACGGTGTTCCCCTGGCCAATGTTGAAGTTATAGCGCTGCGAGGTGTCACTGCTGGAGCTCTTGCCGTTGAACAGATTGTCAGCGTCCACGCCGTTCACCTGAAAGGTATTGGAGGTGTCGCGCTGGCCGTTGGCCCAGATGGGCTGATTCCCCAAACCAGCGTTGACGCCTTCGCCGCTCAGCAGCTCAGCGTTCACGCCCGGCGAAAGGATTGCCAGTTGCGTGAAGCTGCCCGTGGCCAAAGGCGTCAGGGCGATCTGGGCCTTGTCCAGCGTGTAGCCGTTGGTGGTATCGGTCGCATTCAGCAGGGGATTGGCCGTCACCGTCACCGCAGTTGCAACGTGTCCAACCTTCAGCTTCACCAGCAGGGTCTTGGCGGTAGCCTCCTGGACCTCGACGCCGGTCAAGTCAGTCGTGTCAAAACCATCATGCGTCGTGGTCACCTCGTAGGTGCCCACCGGCAGGTCAAAGATCTGGAAGTATCCATTCGCCTGGCTCTTCGTGGTTCGGGTCACGCCGATGGCGTGATCGGTCGCCGTCACCATGGAGTCCGACACCGCTGCTCCCGAGTCGTCCTCCACCGTCCCGTTCAAAGACCCAAGGGTCTGTTGCGCCCTCGCTGCACCAGTGCCGGCAAAAAGACCCACAGACAATGCCACTACAAGAAGCTTTCGCATAGCTGACTCTCCTCAAAGTGAATGCGGACAACGGCAAAGCAGGCCGCAGCAACCGTGACGCATCGCGGCTTGCATGGACAGAGTTGACTCTTGTCTGTGGGCAACACTCAGCGAGCGGACGCCCCCTATGGTCACGGGCTCAGCCCCAGATCGCTAACGCAGTACAAGGTCTTTGGATAGTCTGAACATACAGGATTACGAGCGTGTGAACAATCGAAATCTCCCTGCATTGCGCTGCTGAATGGTGAGCACTCCTAATGAAGCTATCGGCGAAGCTTGGCACCCTCCGGCCGCACTTGAACGAACGCACGCGCCGGCTGGCGGCGGCCAGCAAGGCCAAGGCCCTCGGCTACGAAGGCGTGAGCCGGGTCAGCCGTTCATGCGGCTTGTCACGCAAGGCCATTCAAAGGGGGATTCAGGAGCTTGAGAGCGGGGTGGGGCTGGAGGGTCGTATCCGCCGCGCCGGAGGTGGCCGGAAGCCATTACCCAGCCCGATCCCCAACTGGTCGAAAGGCTGGGGGCAATTCTCGACGCGCAGACGCGAGGCGATCCGGAATCGCTGCTGCTCTGGACTTCGAAGAGCCACGCGCGCCATTGCCGGGGTCCTCATCCGCCGCCGGCATCCGGTCAGCCATACCAAGGTAGCGCAGATTCTGCATGAGCAGGGTTACAGTCTGCAGAGCAACCGCAAGACGGAAGAAGGGGAAGATCATCCTGATCGGGATGCGCAGTTCCGGCACATCAGCACCACTGCGAAACGATACCTGAAGCAGGGCTGGCCGGTGATTTACGTGGATACGTAAGAGAAGGAACTCATCGGCAACTACTACAATGGCGGCCGGCAGTGGCTTGCGGCTAAACAGCCGCGCCTGGTGCGCGGGCATAACTTTCCACAGCCTGACGTGCCCGCGCTTCTCCCTATGGCATTACGGGTGCCTTTGCCGTTGCTTCGATTCGGGGATGGTGGCGTCATGAAAGGAGGCGACTCTATCCGCGCGCCAAAAGCCTGCTGATCAACGCCGACGGCGGAGGCAGCAATGGCTGGCGTCTGCGCCTGTGGAAACTGGAACTGCAGAAATTCGCCGATGAGTCAGGGGTAGCCGTCTCGGTCTGCCATTTCCCTCTCGGAACCGGCAAATGGAATAAAGTCGAACACCGATTGTTCTCCTTCATCTCCTCCAACTGGCGTGGGGAACCACTGCAGGACTACGAAACGATTGTGAACCTTAGACCATTCTGCAAAATACGATAGATCTGTGGCGCAGAGCCGGAACCATCCCCTGGCATCTTCCGGGGTGATGAGTTTCAGCGCCTCGCCCGTGGCTTGATCGAGCAGCTCTTCGCTTCTTGCCTTGGCTT
>JAJYZE010000001.1 GCA_021800195.1 Acidobacteriota bacterium | reverse complement strand
CCGTGCGGTAGGAAGTGGCGATTGACTTTGCAGTCGAATCGCCTGTCGCTCAGGAGCGGCAGGCTCCGAGGATGACGCTGCCGCACTGGGATCCAACAACTGGATCTATTGGTGTGCATCTGCATCAGCCGGCACAAACATCTCAACGGAGGCAGCGCTCCGCGCCATCTTTCATGACCGCTGCCAAGGGAGTTGCCTCTTGGGCAATAGATGGAATCGCAGATCTTTCCTGAAAGGCACCGGCGCCACCGCGCTCGGCATGACCGTGGCATCGCTCACGCCACCGGCCTTGAGCGCCGAGAATGATACGCCAAAGCCTGCCGCTCTGGCGCCCACACCTCCCATGGGTTGGAACAGCTGGTACTGCTTCCGCCGCAACGTCACTCAGGAGGATGTGCGGGCAGCCGCGGATGTCATGGTGTCCAGCGGAATGCGCGATGCCGGCTACAACTACGTCAACATTGATGGAAGCTGGCAGGGCAAGCGCGACGCCAATGGCGTTCTCCAACCGAACGAGAGATTCCCGGATATCAAAGGTCTGTCCGACTATATCCACGCAAGAGGATTAAAGTTCGGGATGTATTCGGGCCCCGGCCCGTTCACCTGTGGCGGCGACCCTGCCAGCTATGGCCATGAAGAGCAGGATGCCGAGACGTTTGCCTCCTGGGGAGTCGACTTCCTGAAGTACGACCTGTGCACTTTCCGCAAGATCATGCTTCACGATGCCCCGAACGATCCGGCGAAACAGTTTGAACTCATGAAGCAGGCCTATGCCAGGATGCACCGGGCACTGCTGAAAACTGGCCGTCCCATCGTCTATAGCCTTTGCCAGTACGGAATCGACTACGTTTGGGAGTGGGGCGCGGAAGTTGGCGGCAATCTTTGGCGGACCTCGCACGACATCCGGCCCGACTACATTACCATGGCCGAAGTCGGCTTCTCTCAGGCCGGACTATCAAAGTACGCCGGCCCCGGCCGCTGGAACGATCCAGACATGCTTCAGGTCGGCAACGGCGGCATGTCGCCCAACGGTGAGATGACCCAGATGAGCCTTTGGGCGATTCTCGCTGCTCCCTTGCTCGCCAGCACCGACCTCACCAAAATGACCGAGCCAACCAGAAGGATTCTTATGAACCGCGAGGTGATCGCCGTCAACCAGGATCCGCTGGGCAAACAGGGCGACCGCGTCTGGCAGAAAGGTCCTGTTGAACTTTGGGCGAAACCACTCTCGGGCGGTGACTTGGCCGTGGGGCTCTTCAACCGCCTCACCTGGAACACCCCTATCCGGTTTGAACTCACTGATCTGGGATGGACCGGGCCGGCCAAGGCGCGCGATCTATGGACTCACCAGGAAATTGGAATCATTCGAGATTCCCATTCTGCCTGGGTGCCATCCTGGGGCGTCGTTCTGTTGCGTCTGTCAAAAACCTAAGCAGGCAGCACTCAGGAAAAGATTGAGGGGCAGACTGAGAGACGATGATCCCGCAAAAAGCGATTTGTGCATCCGTTCCGTGGAAGCCGGTTCAGTCTTCTTCCAAAGGAAAACTCAAGCCGATCCCGTGATCACGGCTGCTTTCGGCCACTCGCGCACGTCCACGCAAGTCGTCGAAAGCGGCCCGGTTTTCACGATTGCTCCATCTCTGGGAAATCTAGACATGGACTTAACCCAGTATTCTCGCGGTTTCGACGGGAGCCTGCCGGCTCGCCTTGCAACAACAGCAGAGGCAACCCGCCCTGGGAATGCGGTCACCGGCCGGCAACTCGTTGACAAACATAGGAGACGTCCGGTCCTAGGGGATGTCCAAGCCGGTCTCCGAGTCAGGGACGCCTTGGCAATCACACGACTCTCGCCTGCAGCCATCATCCGTAGCGCGGCGAACATCAACGCCAAGGATTTCCCTTCCGGAAAATTTTATTCTCATGGAAGGAGCCAACTCTAACCCACGGGTGCGGCTCCTCAGCGACGATCATCTCAGCTTCCGGCTTTTGAGTGGCGGCCCGAACCATCCTCTGTCCGCAATTGGCACGGACGCCGGGTAAGGCAAGCAGCAGCGATGGTCCCCTCAAAATGGCTTTAGCGATGCACGCATCGCTCTCGTGCCCAACCTCACCGAAACAGGAAGGATTCTATGGAACGCCGGAACCTCGATGGGGCTCACGGAATCCATATCTCTGAAAGGTCTGGGAGCTTCGCGACCGTTCGTCCAATAGGTATATAGTACATCTGACGAAAGCATTCGGAGGCTTTGCCATGAACCCCGTCACACGGAGAAACTTCATCCATCAACTTGGAGCGGGAGCAACCGGCCTCGCACTCGCCAGCAGTGCCAATGACCGGGCATTGGCACAAGACGCACAACAGCCCTCCGACAAGCCTGCAAAAAAACCGAACATCGTTCTGTTTCACTCCGACCAGTTCCGCTACGACTTCGTCTGCGCGGCCGGCCAGAACCCTACCGACTGCACCCCCAACCTCGATGCCATGTATCGCCGTGGCACAGTTTTTCAAAACTTCATCACCAATCAGCCACTGTGCTCCCCCTCCCGCTCCTGCCTCATGACCGGCCAATACGCCACCACTACCGGAGTATGGAAAAACGGTCCAGGCCTCCACCCCAACGCCGATACCATCGCCACCGCGCTTACCAAGGCTGGATACTCCGCCAATTACATCGGCAAATGGCATCTCGCGCCCAATAACCCGGTTGGAGCCGGTGCCGTTCCACCACAATACCGCGGCGGATTTACCGGCTACTGGCTGGCGGCGAATGCCCCGGAGATCAGCACCCTACCCTACGACAGCCACTTCTGGGATAACGACGGCAACCCCGTGCCTTACGGCAAAGACACTCATCGCATTGAATTCTTGACGGAAAAGGCAGAATCCTTCCTCCGGCAGAAGCACGATGACCCATTCCTGCTCGTCATCGCCCAGTTGGAACCCCATCAACAGAACGGCCCCTGGGGCGGCGATGAATACGGATTCGCGCCGCCCCACGGCTATGCCGAACAATTCCGCAATCCCTATGTCCCGCCAGATCTGCGCTTCTTCCCGGGGGACTGGCCCTACGAGCTGGATAAATACTACGGCGACGTCAAAGCCATCGATGAATCCTTCGGGCGCATCATGAAGACGCTGAAAGAACAGAATCTTGAGGACAACACCATTGTCATCTTCACCAGCGACCATTCCTGCCACTTCCGTACGCGCAACCAGGAGTACAAGCGCAGCCCGCATGAAAGCTCCATCCACGTTCCCTTGATGATCCAGGGCCCCGGCTTCAACAATCGTCAACTCATTCCCGAACTCGTCAGCATGATCGATCTCACCCCAACCATTCTGGATGCCGTCGGTGTGCCCATTCCCTCCTCCATGCAGGGCAAGAGCTTCCTCCCCCTCTTACATGACGAGCAAGCCCGCGAGGACTGGCCCAATGATGTCCTCGTCCAGATCAGTGAATCAGAAACCGCCCGCGCCTTGCGAACGCCCGAATGGACTTATGTGGCTCTGGCCCCCGACGCTCGTCCAGCAAAGGATCAGGGCAGCCTCCACTATCGCGACTTTCAGCTTTATAACAACCGTGCCGACCCCTATCAATTGCTCAACCTGGCCGGCCGCCTTGACCAGAGAAGCCCCACCAAAGAGCTGCTGCACTATGTCGGAGATCGGTCCATGCCGGAGATCACCGCTCAGCTTCGCGAGCGGCTCATTGAGCGCATGGTCCAGGCCGGAGAGCCACGTCCACAGATCTCCTATTGGCCCTACTATGCTTAACTACCGACGAATCCTGAAGAGCGCCTCTGCTTGAACAGCTTCGGTGAAGAGACGTAAGCTCCTGCGGTCCTCACTCTGGCTCTCCGCTTCGATCCTGCTCTCGCGGAGCAGCCTCGCACAGAGGATGCCCGCTCCGACGGCGCCGGTGGACTTGGCCGTCGATCTTCCTTAGGGAACCTCTGCACAAGTTCTGCGACCTTGCTGTGATTGATTAATCTCACAGCTGTGAGGTGAGGGGCGATGAAGCAGCAGAGCTTGGCGAGTCAGTCTGCGTTTGAGAAGTACGGCCGGAAGAGTCGGCGCGAGTTGCTTCTTGATGATATGGAGCGCATTGTCCCGTGGTCTGCGCTGGAAGCCCTGGTTCGTCCGCACTATGCGAAGGCAGGCCGCGGTCGTCAGCCGGTGGGTCTCTCGATCGTGCTGCGGACGTACTTCGTGTAGCAGTGTTTCAACCTGTCGGACCCGCCCGTTGTGAGTGAAGCGTCGCGCGCCCGCATGCGGCTTGAGGCCGCGGGCTGGGGTTGTTATTTGGGTCCGTCTTCTTGGGGAACTTCTGCGCCTTCGCCGGGGAAAGGCCAGTTCTGGTTGAGGATGAGTTCTTTCTCGCGCTCAGCTTTGGGGACGTGATTGATCATCAGATTCTCAAAGTAATGCACGCCGGACTTGCCCGCGGTTGCGATATCCAGGTCGCCATCCTTATCGAAGTCTGCAGTGATGATCTGCGTTCCTACTCCTGCCGTGCCGTTGACCGAGATGGCATAACGGGTGAACCTGGCCGTTTTGCGATTGATCTTGTAGTAGTAGACGACTAACGGATCGTGGGATCCAGGGTCGTTGCCGGAGTGACCACGGTAGCGCTTGCCGGTGATCAGCTCCAGTTGACCATCGCCGTCAACGTCTGCCATCGCCAGAGCGTGGCTTTGTGAGAAAGACTCGTCAATGGTATGGCGAATCCAATGCCGATTGGATCCGCTACCTTGCTGCTCCAGCCAGAAGAGCCCGTAACTGTGGCCTTGACCATAGATGATGTCCATCTTGCCGTCGTTATTGACGTCATAGCCGATGATGGGAAATCCAGCATCGCCGAGGTTCCAATCAGGATGCCACTTCCACTCGTCGTGATTGGCGTCAATATTTTCAAACCATCCGTAGGGAGTGAGGATGTCCGGCTTGCCGTCTCCATTGATATCGGCGATGCCGATCCCGTGGCCATCCTGCGCCCGGCTTTCCGGAGAGACTGTATGAACGATTCCATCTGGATTGGAGACGCCCTGGTCGTGGCTGGTGTCCAGCCCGACGCGATGGCAGACCGGCTGGGGTCCGGAGAAATCTACCCAGATGATGCCAGAGTGGTTGTAGTGCGACACCACCAGATCCGGCTTGCCGTCTCCGTTCAGGTCGCCCATCCATCCGCCTTCCGTATCGTAACTGTTGCAGATGAAATGGCGTTTCCACATGACATTGGGCTTCTTTGGATTTTCATACCACCAGATGCCATTGGAGATCCATCCGTAGGTAACGACGTCAGGAGCTCCATCGTGATTGACGTCGACGGTCCATTCGCCGGAGTCGGAGACAAATTCATTGTGAATGCCGACGGTGCGATACTGATGCCGTTTCCATACACCGCCGTTGGGCCCAGGGTTCTGGTACCAGTAGGCTCCGCTGAGCAGGTCCAGGTATCCATCCCCGTTCATATCCAGGGTGGTGATGCCTTCGGCGTGATCTGTGCCCAGGCGATGGACCAGAAAGGTGGCCTGGGGAACGCCATACGGACCGTTGCCGGGAGTGGTCAAGCGCGGCGTCTCTACTCTTTGCGCATGAACAGGAGCTGCGCCGCCGAACGCAATGGCGAGGAGACTGAGTCTGATGGAAGCTGCAAGGTGTTTCATCGCATTCTCCTTATCCTCTTGTTGATCTTCGTATTGCAGTCTGGTGAGCGAATTACGCCTCCAGTTGCATGGTCTCCGGATTCCAATGCTGGACCTTGCCGCTGTAGTAGCTGAGATTGCTGAGCAGAGCTGCTCCGGCGGCGCGATAGCCGAAGACAGCGTCTTCTACCACGGGCTGACGGGTGCGGACGGAGTGAAAGAAGTTGTAGAAATGGCTGTAGACATCGTCATAGTCGCGGGCCGCCGCGTAGACCTCTGAGCGCATGGGCGGCGCGCCCATAGGATGCCGGACCGGATACATTTCACGGTACTTCTGAATGAACTGCTTCTGCATGGCGAAGGTGAAGGTCTCCACGGTGTAGCCGGGCTCCTTTTGAAGTGGCGTGCTGTTAAGGGTGACGCTGTTTCCGTAGATTGCCATGGTTCCTTCGTCGCCGGTGAAGATGAGGCCTTCGCTTTCAGAACCGCCGTTGACGAAATTGACGCGCAGATTGAGGTTGAAAGCTTCGGGATAGTCGTACAAGGCCACCATGACATCCGGAACGTTGCGGCCATCTTTCCAGAAGCGGAGTCCGCCGGTAGCCATGGCGCGGGTTGGCCCATGGACTCCGGCTACGAAATGCGTGCCACTGAAGAGATGCACAAACAAATCGCCTGCAACGCCCGATCCGTAGGCTTTCCATTTGCGCCATTGGAAGAACTGCTCTGCGCTGAAGGGGATCTGCGGCGCAGTGCCTAAAAACTGCGGCCAGTCACAGGTTTGCGGGGAAGCATCCAGGGGGACGGAATAGTCCCAGGCGCCAAGAGCGGAGTTGCGGTCCCACCAGGCCGTGACCATGTTGAGCTTGCCGATGGCGCCGGCGGCGAGCAGCTCTTTGGCTTTGATGTAGGCGACGTTGCTGACTCTCTGGCTGCCGATTTGAAGGATGCAATTGGTGGCGCGCGCTGCTGCAATCATCTCCGGGCCGTCCGAGTAGCGATGGATCATGGGCTTTTCACAGTAGACATCCTTGCCCGCATGCATGGCGTCCACGGCAACTTGCTTGTGCCAGTGGTCAGGAGTGGCAATGACTACCGCATCAATATCTTTCCGCGTTAGGATCTCTTTGTAATCCACAGTGGTGAAGATATCGTTTCCCCACAGCTCTTTGCTGTGGTCGCGTCTTCCCTGGTAGGTATCTGAGACGGCGACGAGCTTGGCTCCGGGGATCTGCAAGGCGACCTGGGTGATGGCCTGCCCACGGATTCCAGCGCCGATGAGTGCAAATTGAATGTGGTCGTTGGCTGCGATGGGTCTAGAGGTTGCATCCTGCGGTTGCGTTAATGCGTGCAGGTTGCTCCCCACCAGAGTTTCAGCCGTGGCGAGGCTGGCTGCTTTGAGAAAATTCCGACGATCCAGCATGTTCAACGTGTCCTTTGATTGCCCTAGATAGGTCTGCTGCTCGGTGCGCTCCGGGTTGCTGATTCCGCACTCGGGATAACCGTTTGTACGGCTGTGCGGAAGCGACTGTCAAGGCCTTATCACCGCCGCCGCACCGGTTGGCGAGTTGATCGAGGCGCGGGACGAGAAGTACCTGCGGCGCTTCCAAAAACAACTTGCCGCTCATGAGTTGAAGTGGACCCCAAAATTGAGACAGGCGAATAAAACATATTTCTCAGCGAGTGGAGAACTGTGTCACGGGATTGAATCGACGGAAGATCACGCGGGAGTTTAAGGCGGCGGCGGTACGCCGTCTGGATTCGGGGGCGTCACTGGCCGAAGCGGCGCGGGCCTGCGTGATCAACCCCAAGGTATTGCACTGCTGGGGGCGCGAGCAGCGCGAGTTCGGGTCAAAGGCCTCTGGCCGCGCGGGCCTTCTGCCGCCGCTGGCGCACCCACTATGGCGTCGTGGTTCGGCAACTGGAGCGCGACCTGCCCGAACTGCTGGCCTTCTTCGCTTTCCCAAAACACCTCTGGCGCAAGCTACGCACCACCAACACAATCGAACGCTGCGTTGTAGAGGTCCGCCGCCGTACCCGACCTATGGTCTGTTTCGTCAGCGTCCAGTCCGTAGACCGTATCATCTACTCCATCTTCCACAGATTCAACCTGGATTGGAAAAACCCCACCCTCCGCGCTTTTACAATTGCCGCTTGACGTCACCTCCTGCTGTGGTGACGTGTTGAAGCCCATTAGAAGTGTCCCCTTGTGAGCCCACTATAGAAGAGTCCCCTCTGAGAGTGTCTTAGGAGAGAAGGAGGCGCGGATTGGGACGGGCGCGGATGAGTGATATGGAGTAGTGGCCCGGGGAGGCATTTGGGCGCGTGGTATCGGGGAGCTTGAGTTTGAAGCAGGCGTGTGAGCTATTGGAGTTGAGTTACCGTCAGGGCAAGGGATTGTGGAAGCGATATCGCGCAGGCGGCGTTGCAGGGTTGCAGCATGGGCTGTGCGGGCGGGTGTCGAACCGTGGCCATAGTGCGGAGTTTCGCTCGGCTGTGTTGAAGGGTGTGGAGGAGCGGTATGGGGACTTCGGGGCGACGCTGGCGGCCGAACATCCGGCTGCGGACGACGGTCTGTCTGTGTCGCGGGCGCAAGCTGGCCTTCCAGTAGATCGACCACCGACCGGCCCGCCAGCTCACGCCGTGTCCTGTGTCCGCCACTAGGGCCGGACACAGGACACCAGCACCAACCCATCCCTGGAAGCGGGCATATCAGCACATGCACACCCCACAGGTGAGCTTCTAAAACATCAACCACAAAGGGGACACTTCTAATGGGCAAAACCAAGGGACATTTCTAATGAGCTATAACACGTCCCGGAAGTCGTGTTGACGAAGCACTTCAAGAGGTGCTAGGCTTCGGCCATTCTTCGCGGCGGAATCGGAGGAGGCTCCTGGCCGGCATCGCTCTGACCCAGGATCTTTTCGGAACGAACGGCGTAGCAGGGGCCAGCGGCTCATGTAGGAGCCGTCCTCCGGGATGCCGTCAAGGATGCATTGTCCTAAATCTGCTTTGTGTTCGAAGCACGGTGGCCGAGATGAGAACGATCGTCAACCCTCCCACTGTCCCGCCTGAACTGGCCGACGTCCCGGCTCCAGCAGGGATGCCGGGCGAGAGATCCGCAGTCCTGACTCATGGCGCGGGCGGTTCATGGCACGAGGCTTGGCTCTGCCACTCCAGAGAACAGCTTGGCCCGCGACAGGAAACACCTCATGACGGAGTGCGATCGGCCCGACGCGAGGGATCTACGCTCCTTCGCCGCGCTCGAGGGGCAACAATCTCACGATCTGCAAACCGTTCCGGGCTGAAGACTCCAGCTGATTGGACCGCAGCCATCGTGGAGATCTCCGGAACCAGCCAACCGTTCTGCCCGAGCCGTTCAATAGACAATCCGGTGACCTGAAACGGAACGCCATTCGTTGACCTGCCCAGCCATACTCTCTCACCTGCTCCATTTTTCGAAAGACTCAGACAAGCTTCTCCGGAGGAACCAATGATTCGTAAGTTCACGATCTCTGGCCTGGAATGGCCCGTTCGAAACGGCTTTACCGTTCGGTCATCTCGTTCCGCGTACCGCCATCTTGCCGTCCGGGCACTGACGCTGGCGATCTGCGTCCTTATTGTCTTGAAAACTCCTTGCGCTCGCAGCCAGGTCGTCACAGCGACCCTGCAAGGCACAGTTCAGGACCACTCCGGAGCCATGATTCAAAAGGCTACCGTCACCGTCACGAACACTTCCACGAACATCTCAACCACGGCCCTGACCAATAGCGAAGGACGGTTTGTCTTTCCCGCCCTGCTGCCTGGCGGTCCCTATACCGTGAAGGCGGATGCGCCCGGCTTCAAGACGAGCCTTCAGACCGGCATTCATCTGGACGTGAATCAGATGGCCGCGATCAGCCTGGTGATGGAGGTCGGCTCTCAGTCTCAGCAAGTTCAGGTCACTGCCGATGCGACCCAGCTTCAGACGACGGATGCCTCCATAGGTCAGGTAATCAACAACCGCGACGTAGTGAATCTGCCGCTGAACGCGCGCAACGTCTTCTCCCTGATGTTTCTCGTTCCGGGAGTCGTAGGAGGCGTCAGCTTTCAATACAACAGCCTGAACATGTCGGTTGATGGCGGCCGTCCTGGCAGCACCAACATTCTGATCGACGGCATTCCGGCATCCCCGCCGATCATCAATCCCATAGGTGGCTTTTCCGTCTTCCCTTCCGTAGATGCAGTTCAGCAGTTCAAGATGCAGGCCAATGCGTACTCCACCGAGTTCGGACGCACCGGAAGCGGCATCGTAAACGTGATTCTGAAGTCAGGAACCAATCAGTTCCATGGAAGCCTATATGAGTTCCTGCGTAACTCCGCGCTCGATTCCAACACATTCTTCAATAATCGCGCCCATGAGCCGCTTCCGCTCTTCCATCGTAGCCAGTTCGGTATCAGTCTCACTGGTCCGGTCTTCATCCCGAAGCTATACGACGGGCGAGATAAGACCTTCTTTCTCTTCTCTTACGAGGGCCTGCGCCAAGGCACGGAGAGTGAGGTCACTACCAGCGTTCCCACAGCTTTAGAGGACGCTGGCGACTTCTCACAGACCCTCGACTCGTCCGGTCAGTTGGTTACCATCTACGATCCGGCAACCACAGTCCTCAATCCCATCTCCAACACTTACACTCGCCAGAGCTTCACCAGCGAGTATAACGAAGGGCCCGGGAACACGGCGTTCTGCGGCGGAGATATCAACTGCATCCCTGGGAGCCGCATCGATCCGGTAGCTGCTGCCATCCTTAAGTACTATCCGCCTCCAAACCAGCCTGGCACCACTTCAGGACAAAACAACTTCTTTGCTTCGGGCGTCAGCACCCTGAACATCAATACTTTCGATTCGCGGGTGGATGAAACCATCAACGCTCATAATCAGATGTTCGTGAGCTACGAACATCGCGCCCTTGACCAGCCGCCGACGATATTATTCCCCAAAGCCTATTCCATCGCTGAAGGGGGCCAGAATGAGCCTCAGACTGCAAATACGGCTGCGATCGATTACACGCATGATTTTGGACCCAACTTCATCATGGAGATCCCTTTTGGATTTGCGCGATCAGCCGTTAACTTTACTCCCCTGAGTGCAGGTTTTGACCCTGTGAAGGAGCTCGGCTTTCCGAGCTATATCGACTCCAACAATCCAACCCACCTCCTGTTTCCGGGTATTGGACCTGCAAATTACTACACGCTGGGAGATGCTGCGCCCGGCCAGACCCGGCACGGCGGCTTCAACATGTTTTATCTCGGGGTCCGGAACAGCAAGGTATATAAGAACCACCTCATCAGCTTTGGCGGAGAAGCGATGTGGCTGCAGGCAAATGATGAAGAGACGCAGGCTCCGACCGGAAGTTACAGCTTTTCGCAGGCTCTCACCCAAGGCCCAAACCCAAATGTCGCTACGCAGACGGCAGGGAATGCGGTGGCTTCTTTATTGCTTGGACTGGGCTCTACCGGAATCTATGTTGTGGACTCGAAGAATGCTGCCACGACCAGTCGATACTTTGCTGCATACATCCAGGATGACTGGCAAGCGCTTCCTAAGTTGAGCGTCAATCTAGGTTTACGCTACAGCCTCGAGATTCCTCGTACAGAACGTTATAACCGCATGGAGACCTTCAATCCCACCGAGGCGACCCCACTGGCCGCGGCAACTGGGCTGACATCCCTTACAGGAGGGGTGGATTACGTTGGCGTCAATGGAGCGAGCCGGCGGCAGTTCAAGCCGCGTTACTTCGACTTTGATCCGCGGGTTGGATTCTCTTACCAGATTGATGCCAATACGGTGGTTCGTTCTTCCTATGGCATCTACTACATGCCATCTCTAAGGGCAGCCGGAGCTACGGTTGGCAATGAAGGCTTCAGTTCAACTACGAGTTACGTGGGCAGCGTGAATGGATTGACGCCTTCTACCTTCCTCAGCAACCCATTTCCAACCGGGATTAACCTGCCTGTCGGCAGCAGCCTTGGCGCTCTCACAGGTATCGGAACATCTTTCGAAAATCCGCTCCACGGAGATAATATCGTGGGCTACACCGAAAATTGGGAGCTGGATGTACAACGACAATTGCCAGATGGCTTTTTAGTCGATACTGCCTACATTGGAAGCCACGGTGTACACCTCAACAAGGCAGGTGAAAACGACTGGAACACAGATCAGCTCACCACGAACTCTTTGGCGCTGGGAACTCAGCTCCAACAGAGCGTTCCCAATCCCTTTTACAACATCATCAAGACGGGCCCGGAAGACGGCGTTACGATCCCGGAGAGCTATCTGCAGGCTCCCTTCCCGCAGTTTACGGCTGTCTATCTATCTTTCCTCACCAGCGGCTATGTGGACTACAACTCTTTCCAGCTCAAGGTGAATAAGCGCCTGTCCCAGGGTCTCACCCTGTTGGTTGCGTATACATGGTCCAAGCAGATCGATGATTATTCCGGCATTGAGAATGAGGGCAATATTACCGGCGGCATCCAGAATATCTACAATGCCGACGGGGAGCGATCGCTCTCATCCGATAATCTGTCGCAAAACTTCGTTATCAGCGGAGTCTACAACCTTCCGTTCGGCCGTGGCAGGCGGTTTGGAGCCACATGGAATCGCGGCCTCAACGCTGTGCTGGGTGGATGGCAGATCAATGGCATTGCCACCGAGCAAGACGGGTTTCCACTCTCGCCGAGGACGCAGAACACCTCTGATTCAGGCAGCAATACGGAGCGGCCCAACGTGGTGCCCGGCGTCAGAGCTTCCGAGCCCGGTGCGGTCATCAACAAGCTGACGAAGTATGTGAATAGCGCTGCATTTTCCCAGCCCGCTCCTTTTACCTTTGGCGACGCCCCACGCACGCTTTCCTATGTTCTCGCCCCTGGGTACCATGACATCGACTTCTCGGCGTTCAAGAGCTTTCAGCCGACAAGGAGAGTCGCCATTGAGTTCCGCGCAGAGGCATTTAACCTGCTCAATCAAGTCCAGTTTGGCTTTCCAAACATGACGCTGTCCTCGGGGCAATTTGGGGTGATTTCAGGCCAGTCCAACACCCCTCGTCAGATCCAGGCGGCAGTGAAGATCCTCTGGTAGCCTGACGCTTCGGCAGTCATCGAGCGAAGCTCTGTCACTCCTTGGCTCCTTGCGGACAAACCCTGTCTGGCGCTGCTCCTCCAGCGCCTGTACGGGCGTGGGTCTATCCGGGCTGACCTCAGCCACCGCGGGCGGCGATGATCTCAAGCTATGGAGAAAGATTGGCAGGCCCCCGTGACGGCTGGCAGCCTTTCAGGAAGGTGAAGGGTTATCCGTTCGGGGACGGTGGGAATCAGGCACATGAATCCGCGCAGGATTCTTTCGCGTCCGATCGGAACTCCGCCAAGGCATCCCTCTGTCCCCGGGTGCGGTCACCATCCGCACCGGCGAGGATTTATGTCCAGGCTGCGTCGGGTCGGCTCCACAAAACGCTTCTCGCGGAAAACACCGCAGGGCCAGGATGCGAAAGCAGTTTCAGCCCAGGTGCACCCAATGCCTCGACTTCTATGGGCGTGTTCTCCAATGAAAACGCCGCTGTAAGCCCTCTTCAGGACACCCATCAACACTGAAAATGCTACAGAGCTAGAGTACGAAGGGCCGTGATGGGTGAACAGGCTCGCGCGAATGATGCGCGAAGGATGCACGAAAGAGCGCACACCGCTCTGCCTGGGGCAAGGCGCAAGGGAAGGAGGAAGCGCCCTGGCGCGAACGGCAAGACAAGCCTTTTCGCAAGCAAAGGCTCCCTGGCACGCCATCAAGACATTCGTCTGCCTTAGGATCTTCATGCAAAGAGTATGGTCGATTCGTCGCCGTTCGGATCGTCGGATCGCCCTCGTGCGATTCGAGAGAGTTTGGCGCCAGAGCAAGCTGATCCGAAGATGCCCTGGCCGGACCCGGCGAGGGATCCAGCCTAGAATGTGTGTAGCCGCCGCGCCATTCTCAGCCTGCATCTCCTGTGCCATTCTCTATCGTTTCAGTCTGGCATGACAGGCCTGCCCCCGCGCGCTTTGATGCCAGCCGCCCGGGGCTCAAAGCGGAAGAATTTGCCCAAAGGGGAACGCCGGCGGATAAACTTTATCGCCGATAGCATCGTTCCCCAATGCTTTGATTTAGTCTTTACGAGTACAACGTTTGTCTAGGACTGCCGAAGCTAGACGCAGCATGGTTGGGGACAGCGAGGGCAGGTGGGAACGCCGAGGCCGGCGATGGTCCCAAGTGGAGAGAAACATGCGAAGGCCGCACCGTGGCCTGGGAAGGGCAGATGGATGAGCATGATGTGGTTGGCGAAGATCAGCCTGGCGATAGGCTGCGGATGGGTTGGGTTGGGCTGGGCGGGAGCATCCGCAGCTCAGTCGTCCGCGAAGCCGATTCCACCACCGGCCGGCGGCAAAAGCGACCTGCCCTGGATGAATCCTGCACTCGATCCCGACACGCGTGCCGACATGATGATTCGCCGGATGACGCTGGATGAGAAGATCCAATTGGTGCATGGCATAGGTTGGGGACCGCTACGGCCGGGAGCCTATGTGCCGCCCGGGGACAACGGCGGCGCGGGATTCATCGCAGGCATTCCGCGCCTGGGTCTACCCAACCTGAACCTGGCGGACTCGGCGGTTGGGGTACGCATGGCGGCTTTGGACAGCCGCTACGCCACGCTGCTGCCCAGCGTGCTCGGGATGGCTTCAAGCTGGGATCCCAAGCTGGCGTTTCTCTACGGATCGGTGATTGGGCGGGAGCTGCGCGCTCAGGGCTTCAACATGTCCATCGGCGGAGGCGTGGACCTGATCCGCGAGCCGCGCAATGGGCGCAACTTCGAATATGCCAGCGAGGATCCAGTGCTGGCCGGAACCATGGTGGGCAAGCTGGCCATGGGGGTGCAGTCCAACCATGTTATGGGCGACATCAAGCATTATGTGCTCAACGATCAGGAGACCGGGCGAAATACGTACAACGCGGTGCTCGATCGGCGAGCCATGCAGGAGACCGATCTGCTGGCGTTCCAGATTGCCATTCGGATGGCCCAGCCTGCCGGTGTGATGTGTAGCTACAACAGGGTGAACGGCGACTTTGCCTGCGAGAACCAGTACACCCTCACGGATGTGCTGAAGAAGCAGTGGGGGTTCAAGGGATTTGTCCTGTCGGACTGGGAAGCGACGCACAGCACGGTGAAGGCCGCCCTGGCGGGACTGGACATGGAGCAGCCTGGGGACCAGTACTTTGGATCGCCCCTCAAGCGAGCGGTGCAGGATGGACAGGTTCCCCTAGCGCGGCTGGATGACATGGTGCATCGCATTGTGCGCAGCATGATTGCGAGCGGGGTGGTGGATGATCCTCCGCTGCGCAGCGTGGTGAATCCCTTCCAGGGTCGCAACGATGCCCGCAAGATCGAGGAGAGCAGCATGGTGCTGCTTAAGAATGAGGACGGCATCCTGCCCTTGAATGCGGCCGATCGGACGATTGCCGTTATCGGAGGCAAGGCAGACTTCGGGGTCATCTCAGGAGGCGGTTCAGGCCAGGTGGACGCGCCGGGAGGGCGGCCAGGCGGCTCTGAGTGGGGAGATCCCGTGTACTTCCCCTCTGCGCCGCTGCGCTACATCACGCAGCAGGCGGAGCAGCAAGCCAACTGCGGCATCGATGCCTTTGCCGGCGGTGGAGCGCATGCGGTGAAGATCAGCTTTGATCCCGGCACGAACCTCGCCCCGGCGGCGCAGGCAGCGGCGCGGGCAAAGGTGGTTGTGGTGTTTGTCACGCAATGGATGAGTGAGGGTATGGACCGGCCCTCGTTAAGCCTGCCCGGCAATCAGGATGCTCTGGTGGAGGCAGTGGCCAAGGCCAATCCCAACACGGTGGTGGTGCTGGAGACGGGCGGGCCGGTGACCATGCCGTGGCGGGATCAGGTGAAGGGGATCATCGAGGCGTGGTTCCCGGGCATTGGCGGGGGTCAGGCGATTGCCGCGGCGCTCTACGGGCGGGTGAATGCCTGGGGCAAACTGCCGGTGACCTTCCCCGCCAGCGAGGCGCAGCTACCCCATCCGAAGGTGACAGGGTTGACCCCGAAGATTGCAAACAACGGCATGAGCGCGGGCGTCAAGCAGGGCAAAGAGACCAGGGATTTCACCGTGGATTACAACGTGGAGGGTATGAAGGTTGGTTACAAGTGGTTCCAGGTGGAGCAGGAGACGCCGCTGTATCCGTTTGGATTTGGGCTCAGTTATACCCGCTTTGCTTACTCGGCTCTGGGCGTGGCTCCCGATGCGCAGAGCGTGAGCTTTACGGTGAAGAACACCGGGGCTCGCCGCGGAGATGAGATCGCTGAGGTCTACGCAACGCTGCCGGCTCGTTCCGGCGAACCGTTTCGGAGACTTGTGGGGTTTGCGCGGGTGAGCCTGGAGGCAGGCGCCAGCCAGAGGGTGACGGTGCCCATCTCACCGCTGTATCTGAAGATCTTCTCAACGGAGAAGAATGATTGGGAGCGTCTGCCTGGGGAGTACACCCTTGAGGTGGGCGGCTCCTCAGCGGATCTTCCCTTGCGGAGCCATGTGCGGCTGGCGGCCCAGTAACCGGTTCGCAGGTCTGGTGAGCGGCCCGGCCAAAGCCGCCGGAAGACAAACCTGCTCCCGGCTGCTCAAGCAAGAAGCAAGAGTTCCGGCGTTGAGCGCCGATGGTTGAGGTGGAAGGCCGCTTCGGCCGCGAGCCTGCTCCAGAGAGCGCAACCCAAGCAGAGCAAGCCGCGCTGTGGCCTGCAGTGGAGCGATAGAATCGAAAGAAGCAGCGGCGAAAGCTTCTCCGTCCGTTCGCTTATCGGGCTCCAATCCGATAAGTGGAGTACCTGAGGAGTAGGATGGGGAGCGGATGGGAGTGCGCAGCGAAAGGGACGTCGAGCTGCGAGCCACTGATCTCGATCGAAAAACCTCTGGGAGTTTAGGAACCATGCAGACAAGCTACAACGGAATTGCTGTGCCGCAGGACGGCCAGGCCATCGAGTACAAGGACGGGAAGTACCTTGTGCCGGACAACCCGATTATTCCCTTTATCGAGGGCGACGGCACGGGCCGCGACATCTGGAAGGCCTCCGAGCGGGTCTTCAATGCGGCGGTGGAGAAGGCGTATGGCGGCAAGCGCAAGGTGAGGTGGTTTGAGGTGCTTGCTGGGGAGAAGGCCTTTGCCCAGACAAAGAACTGGCTGCCGGAGGACACGGTGAAGGCGACCGTAGCCTTTCGGGTTTCGATCAAAGGACCGCTGACGACTCCGGTAGGTGGCGGCATCCGCAGCCTGAATGTGGCCCTGCGGCAGTTGATGGACCTGTACCAGTGCGTGCGGCCAGTGAAGTACTATCCTGGCGTGCCCAGTCCGGTGAAGCATCCCGAACTCATGAACATCGTGCTCTTCCGCGAGAATACGGAGGACATCTATGCCGGCATCGAGTTCCAGCAGGGAACGCCGGAGGCGGCCAAGGTGATCCAGTTCCTCAACGGCGATATGCTCAAAGGAGGCAAAAAGCAGATTCGTCTGGACTCCGGAGTCGGCATCAAGCCGATCTCCGTGACAGGATCCAAGCGGCTGGTGCGCGCGGCGATCAAGTTCGCCCTGGCGGAAGGCCGCAAGACGGTCACCCTGGTGCATAAGGGCAACATCCAGAAGTTCACAGAAGGGGCGTTCCGCGAGTGGGGCTACGAGGTAGCCACGCAGGAGTTCCGCAATGAGACGGTGACCGAACGCGAGAGCTGGATCCTGGGCAACCTGGAAGCCAACCCTAAACTGACGCCGGAGCAAAATGCAGAGATGATCGAGCCGGGTCTTGGCTTTGCGGCCAAGGAGTTCCAGGACTCCGTGGTGCAGGAGGTGAAGGATGCGATTGCCAAGATCGGAGCCACCCACGGCAACGGCCAGTGGAAGAAGAAGCTGATGGTGAATGACCGCATCGCGGATTCGATCTTCCAGCAGGTGGTCACCCGTCCCTCCGAGTACAGCGTGCTGGCCACCACCAACCTCAACGGCGACTATCTCTCCGACGCGGCGGCGGCTCAGGTGGGCGGCCTGGGCATCGCTCCCGGCGCCAACATCGGCGACGGCTATGCGGTCTTTGAGGCGACCCACGGAACCGCCCCCAAGTATGCGGATCTGGACGTGATCAACCCGGGATCGGTGATTCTCTCCGGCGTGATGATGTTCGACTTCCTGGGCTGGCATGAGGCAGCCCGTCTGATCGAGTCGTCGATGGCCAAGACGATCGAGCAGAAGTATGTCACCTATGACTTTGAGCGCCAGATGCAGGGTGCGACAAAGGTGAAGACCAGCCAGTTCGCCACTCGCATGATCGAGAACATGTAACATCGGTATCCGTCGATGCAACCGCGCGCTCCACGGTAACCCCGTGGCGCGCGTCTTTTTTGCCAAAGACAATCCTGGTTACGATGGAGGCTTCGATGAGAATCGACCGCCTCCCGGACCTTCCTCCAGAATCTGCGTTCGGGGTCTCGCCGCTGGGACGATTTTGCAATAGGCTGAGGGGACAGTTGTGTGCATAAAAAGACCCTTCCGAGGAGGATGATCCCTGCCATGTCAATTTGCCGTTATTTGAAGATCGCCGGCTGGTTGGCCGCCGGAGCAGGCGCTGTCCTGCCCGCGGCAGCGCAAAAGGTGTACACCAAGCAAGACTACGCGCAGGCCGAGCGTTGGATGTTCTACAACGTGAACGAGCTGGTGCACCATACCATCGGTGGGGTGGCCTACATGGCTGACGGGACGCTATTCTATCGCGACCCCGGAGCGAAGGGAACGGTGTATCGAATCGCCGACCCGGCCAGCCGCACCGTAGCTCTGGCCTTCGACAATGCCAAGCTGGCCGCGGCGATCAACGCGGCGATGCGTTTGGCTCACGCGGCACAGCAGACCGCTCCAGTGGATGCCAACCATCTCGGGGTTCTGCGCTTTGCGAAGCTGCCCACGGGTGGCTTCTCCGTAACCACCAGCGAAGGCGTCTTTGACTGCAATCAGACGGTTACCACCTGCCAACAGGAGCCAAAGCTGGCCAGCCCGGCCGGAGCCTCGCCCAACGGCATGGCGCGCTACCCCAGGGGTCAGGCCAACCTGTCTCCCGACGGCAAGCTGGCGGCGTTCATCCGGGACAACAACCTTTGGGTGCGGGTGGTGGCCACTGGCCAGGAAAGGCCGCTGACTACCGACGGCGTGCCGGACTTCGGCTATGCTACGGACAACGCCGGCTGGCAGCACTCCGATGGAGCGATTCTCACCTGGTCGGCAGATTCAAAGAAGATTGCCACCTTTCAACAGGACCAGCGCAAGACCGGGATGATGTATCTGGTGCCGGTCACCAACCGCCATCCCCAGCTGGTGGCGTGGCGCTATCCTCTGGTGGGAGACAAGGACGTCACCCTGATCGAGCCGGTGGTGATCGACGTGGCCACGGACAAGGTGGTCCGTCTCAAGACTCCCCCGCTGGAGCATCGCAGCATGGAGTGCGATGACGTGAGCTGCGATGGCGACGGCCGCTGGAACGACGTGGAGTTTTCTCCGGATGACGGCAGGCTGGCGTTTGTCTCCACCTCGCGCGACCACAAGGATGAGTGGGTGCAGATGGCCGACACCTCCACAGGAAAGGTCAAACCGATCTATCACGAGCATGTGGACACCTACTATGGCTGGCAGGCAACCACCGACTGGAAGGTGTTGTGGAGTCGCAATGAGTTTCTCTGGGCCAGCGAGCGCAGCAACTGGGCGCAGTACTACCTTTACGACTTGAAGAGCGGCGCGCTGGTCAACCAGGTGACGAGCGGCGACGGCCCGGTGGCTGCGATCAAAGCCGTGGACGAAAAGGCCGGCGTCATGTGGTTCACCGCAACCAACAAGGTAGCAGGCGAGGATCCCTACTACGTGAACTACTTCCGGGTGAATCTGGACGGCACGCAGCAGACGCTGCTGACGCCGGAGAACGCGACCCACCAGATCACGGCGCCTGCCGATGGAAACACCTTTGTGGACGTGTACTCGACGGTGAGCACGCCGCAGACCGCTGTGCTGCGCGATGGAAGGAACGGCAACGTGCTGGTGACCCTGGCCCACCAGGACATTTCCCAGCTACTGGCCACGGGTTGGAAGCCACCTCTGCGCATCCAGGTAAAGGCGCGCGATGGCGTGACGCCGCTCTACGGATTGCTCTTCCGGCCGACGGACTTTGATCCCGCCAAAAAGTATCCGGTGATTGATTATGTCTATCCCGGGCCGCAGGATGGCTCGTGCTCCGTCTTTGGACCGCCAGGATTCGAGGCCGCGCGCGGCGATCTACAGTCCATGGCCGAGCTTGGCTTTGTGGTAGTGTGCATCGATGGAATGGGCAATCCACATCGTTCCAAGAGCTTCCACGACGCCCACGCCTCCAGCCCGGCGGAGATGGGAGATGACACGATCCCGGATCAGGTCTCTGGGATCAAGGATCTGGCGTCGCGCGATGCATGGATCGATCTGAACCGGGTCGGCATCACCGGACACTCCGGCGGAGGCAATGCAACCGTGTCCGCCATGTTCCACTTTCCCGACTTCTTCAAAGTGGGATGGGCTGAGAGCGGCAACCACGACCAACGGGAGTATGAGGATGACTGGGATGAGCGCTGGGCGGGGCTGGAGACCATCGGTCCGGATGGCGCCGACAACTATAACGCCCAGGCCAATGAGAACTATGCGGCCAACCTGAAGGGCCGCCTGATGCTGGTTCATGGCACGATGGACGACAACGTTCCACCCAACAATACCTTGCTGGTGGTCAACGCGCTGATCGAGGCCAACAAGAACTTCGACATGCTCCTGCTGCCCAACAGGCATCACGGCTATGCGCGGGATGAACCGTATGTGATGCGGCGCAGGTGGGATTATTTTGTGAAGCACCTGGCTGGGGGAGTGCCGCCAAAGGACTATGTGCCCACATCCTACGACCAGATCTTGAAGGCCTACAGGACGGGGAGATAGCGCTTGCGCAGAGGGGAAAGGCCTACAGTGGCAAGGGAGGAGAGCTGCCGCATTCTCCCGTGCTCCGGCTGAACCGCCAGGCTGAGCAGCGGCTGGATCAGAACATTGCCAGAATCTCAGCTGGCGTCACGCCTCTTGTGCGCAGGGTACGCAGAGCCAAAGCATCGTGGCGTTTGGCCAGGCGCACGCCGGTGTTGTCGCGCAACAGCTCGCAATGGAAGTAGCCGGGAGTCGGATAACCGAGAGCCCGCTGCAGCAGAATCTGGCGCGCGGTGGATTTCAGCAGATCGCCGCCCCGAACCACCTCGGTGATGCCGGTAAGGGCGTCGTCGACGACGCAGGCAAGCTGATAGCTGGGCAGGCCGCAGCCGTCGCCGTCAGGCGCCTTGCGCCAGATCAGAAAATCGCCGAAGTCTAACGAAGTGGTGAAGGATTGTGGACCGGCGTGACGGTCGATGAAGGCGACTTCCGTGCGATCGGGGGTGCGGAAGCGGTAGTTGCGGCCGGAAACGAAAGTGTTCGCTGGAGAAGCCTTGGACGGACGGCAGCGATTGTTGTAGATCGGCTCGTCATCCTCGGGCGCGGCTGCGGAGTCTTCATGCGGAGCCTGCGTGGCGGCTGCAAGATCGCGCCGTGAGCAGGTGCAGGGGTAAGCCAGGCCCGCGGCCAGGAGCCGGTCGAGAGCCGCGCGGTAGAGCGGAAGCCGCTCGCTCTGGCGAAGTTCGGCGTCCCAGCGCAGGCCAAGCCAGAGTAGGTCTTCGCGCATGGCGGCAGAGAACTCCGGGCGGGAGCGCTGCCCATCCAGATCTTCGTCACGCAGGTAGAGAATGCCGTGCGCGGAGCGTGCGCGCTGGTGCGCGATGTAGAAAGTGCGCGCGTGCCCAAGGTGGAGCAGCCCGGTGGGCGATGGCGCCAGACGGCCGATGTAGGGCGGGTTCGCGGCCTTCATCAGCGTTGAGGCCTCATCTCGCAGTGAAGTCCCCTCTCTGCCGGGTCGCAACGACGTCGAGTCGGGCAGGACCGGGTCTCGCTCTCATCACGCCTCCATAATAGTATCGAAAGGAACCGGGAGAACGTCCATGCTGACACAGCGATCGCATTCCGGCTAGTCGGCGAGATGTCTTGCGGCGCCGGGCCAGCCTCGGCGACGGATGGTTCATGCGTCGCCACCTGCAACGGAGCCTTGCGTGCGGAATGGAGTGCTCAGGTTGGAACGGGAGGGTGTGTCGGTCTCAACCAGTTCGTATCATAGAAGCGTGACCTTCTTGAAGTTTTTAAGAGAGCTTCCGCTGGCGTGGTTCCTGGCAGGGTGTCTGCTCGCGGGGTTTGGCCTCGTTCTGCTTTCTCTTGGCCCTCCGCGAGACCGTTCGGCCCTGTTGCGTCGCATGGCATTTGGGGCCGGGCTTTTGGTCCTCTTCGCCTATCTGGCGATTGTCCTTTCCTCCCTGCGTTGCTTCATGATGCAGTTGGACGAAGCCAATATCCTGGGCGTCTCGGCAGCGGCGCTTCGCGGGCTGCCCATGTATCAACCACCGAGGTCGCCTGAGTCGTGCTACTCGCTCATGTACGGCCCGGTTACGTTTCTCATCTATCGCCTTGCTCTGGTGATCGGTGGAGTGGAACACTTCTGGGTCATTCGTTGTTTTGTGGTCACCGCCAATCTTGGTCTATGCGCGGCGCTCTATCGTCTGCTGCGCAAGTTCGTCTCACCGGGCGCAGCCGTCGCTCTGCTCACGTTTCCCCTGAGCATTCTCCTGCAACATACGGAAGACTCGCTCTCAGCGCGCTCGGATATATGGATCATCCTCTTTGCTGCGCTCGCCATCCTTTGCAGCTACATCGAGGAAGAGCTTGCCGCCGTCTTCCTTACGGGGATCATGGGGAGCCTGATCGTTGATCTCAAGATCACGGCAGCTTCGGCTATCTTCTTTCCGCTTCTTATTCTCTATCGGAAGTTCGGGCTGCGCGCCTCGGCAGGCACGGTGCTGATCATGACCGCCGGCGCGCTGGCGCCGTTTGCTCTGCACAACATCTCCTTGCACAACTATGTTGCATGGATTTTCTACATGCGCTCAGAGGGCCTCACCGCGGGGAGCCTGCGGTTGAATCTGCTGTTCACTCTATTTTTGGTTGCGCCCTGTGTCTTGATGGAGGTTTTCCTGCGCAGGTTTGGATGCAGCCTCCGGCCGAGGCTTCCAGAGCTCCTGGTTCTTCTGCTTTGCCTCCTGCTTGCGCTGCTGACGTCAAAAGCCGGCTCCGATCCGCATTATTTTTGGCATATCGTGCCCTCCATCGTTGTTTATCTTGCGATCGCATGCAGAGATTTCAAGGGTCCCGCGGACAGGGATCGGGTTGTTCCTGTTTACCTGATCGCCGTGGCCTGTGCGCTGTTTGCATGCGTCAATCTTCCGCGGGCATGGCAGCAACTCAAGCTGTCGCGGATGCCGCAGGGCTTGGAGGCAGCACAGCAAGCGATCGACCGATATCTCAGCATCTACGGGGATCGTTCATCGATCCAGATGGGCTACGGTTCCATCGCTTGGGACTACCGCTCGGAGTTGCGTTACATCCTGGTTTATCGAGGCCAGCCCTATACCATTGAGGGCAATACAGGACGGTTCGAGACCCGGCTCCTGCCATTTCCGATTGATGTTCTCCGGCGAATGGAGCATTGCAGGGATGACGTCTGGCTGGTGCCGCACGCACAAGCGCCCTTTGACCTCTGGGTCCTCCCCGACAGCCTGCGGAGCGCATTTCTCGCCAACTACAGCATTGACCAAACGGATGGGATCTACGACGCATGGACCTGCAACCGAAGCAGATCTCATTAGATCCGAGGCTCCGATCTCTTTGTCGACCATACTTCGGTCTTTGATTTGCTATGCTGACGGCAACGAAGCTGAGAACTGCGGAACAAGACGCGGGCAAGAGTCAGCGTTAGCTTAAGTCCGGAGACTGATCAGCGGGCCAAGGAGGGATCTCATTGAAGAGGAGCACTTGGCAGATCGCGCTCGTCCTTGTGCTCTTTGTGCTTGCCCTGCTGAAGATTAACAGCTCCAGCGGAACCGACCTCACTGCCTCCTTCGTCAGCTGTCGGCTTATCAGGGCAGGTGAGATTTCCCATCTGTACTCCCACGACCAGACCTCGTTCAACCTCATCTCAGACCCGGCGTGGCAGCGAGCGGCGAGCATCGGCGGTGCAAACACCCAGCTTGTCCCGTTTGTTCAGACGCCTCTCTGGCCCTACGTCCTTCAGCCGCTCTGCGGTTCCATGCAGTTTTCCGCCTTCAATGAACTCTTCAAGGTCACTCTGGCCCTCTGTTTCGCGGCCTTGATCTGGGTCACGGGACGGTATTGGACGACGCGTTTTTTCAGGCCGCAGTGGGTTCTGCTGATGGCCATTCTCTGGGTGCGCGCTGATCCCCTCCGCGAGGCGATGGAGCTTACCCAGACGCACGCAATCTTCGTCCTGCTGACGGTACTTGCGATTCTTCTGGCCAGATTGAACCGCCCTGTCTGGGCCGGGATTCTGCTGGCCATCTCCGCCCAGGTCAAGATTACGCCGGCCGCGATCGTCCTTTACTGGCTTTTGATGAAACAGAGAAGGGCGGCGCTCAGCTTCGTGCTCGCCTCGGTGGTTCTCTTCGTCTCCACGATGCTCCTCGTCGGTCGCGCGGCCACGGTCGATTATCTGCATAGCATGGCGCGTGTCTCTAACGTCCTGCTCCTGGCCGGCGGGAATCAGTCCATGGCTGCCTGGTGGATGGGGCTTGTCTCTCCGAAGGCCCAGGCACTCACCTTTCGAGAGCTTCAACTTGGCGCCGCGCTCAAGTTCCTTTGCTCAGGTCTCACTATCGCATCTGCAATCTTGGGCGCTTACCTTGACCGCCGGCTTGAGGTTCATGCGGACGGCAGCACCGCGCCTTATGGCGCGATCCTTGCCCTGCTCGGCACCACGATCTTTGCGCCGATCGCATGGAACCACTATTACCTGATCCTGGTCGTGCCGCTCATCCTGGTGCTTGACGAATGCCTCGGCCGCAGGTCCTATCCGCTGCTTGGCCTCTTCGTGTCCATCGTGGCTCTCGCCAGCTCTCCCAATCTGCTGCGCCACGCGGGGTACCTGCACCTGCCCGTCCCTGACCTGGTTCGAGGGCAGTTTTATGCCGGGCTCCTCGCGATGGCCGCTCTCTATCTGCTCTATCGGCGGCGGCGCGGTCCTACATGTAGTCCTGGCCGTACTGCACCGGAATCTGGGTGAAGGCGATGCGGGTGGGGGCGCTGTCGCGGGCCGGGAGCATGCCGGCAAAGTGCAGCGTGGTGTGTCCGTACTTCAGGTTGAGCCTGTCCATGGTGGCCGAGAGTTCTTTGCGGTTGCCGGGCTCTGCAAAGAGCGATCCCTGCATCTCCGCCTCGGGAATCAGGCTGCGGAGGGTGATGCCCACAAAGAAGGGCTTGGCGTGCTCACTGCCGGTGGGCGCCTGCTTCCAGCAGCCCTGCAGGGCTTCCAGCAGAGAGAGGGTGTCCTGGCAGGGACGAAAACGCGCCTCCATCCCCCATCCGCTCTCGGTCAGGCCGCTCAGATGCTTTCTGACCCTTACCTTCCCGGACGGAATGCCGGATGGGTTGCCGGACCGACGGCCAGCCAGGCTGGCCGCCTGGGAATGATTGAGAGCGTACTTGATGGTCAAGGCCATCGAGCCGCAGAAGAACTTTTCCATGCGCAGGCGCATGGCCGCCTTGTGCAGCAGCTTGTGGGCTACGGCCCACGCGCCCTCCGGGGTGCGATGCTCGGGAGCCAGCACGTGCGAGTGGCCCAGCGACTTCTGGACCGCGGAAGGGATGGGCGCGCCGTCGTCGCCGGTATCGTTGCCGCGCAGCCAGTGGTAGACCCGGTCGCCCCACACCGAGTCAAAGAGCCGGTGCATGGAGTCCTGATCCAGCGCCAGCAGCTCGGGCATGGTGCGAACCCCCTTGGCGTTCATACGAAGTTCGGTGCGGGCGCCGACGCCGGGAAGGTCGCGCAGCTTCAGATGGGCGATCGAGCCGGGCAGGGCGCTGGGCAGGAGACCCACCAGACCGTCGGGCTTCTGCATATCGCTGGCGATCTTGGCCAGGTAGCGATTGGGAGCTAAGCCGATTGAGCAGCGCAATGTCTCGCCCACGTCCTCCCGAATGGCTTGCTTGATCTCCACGGCGATTTGCCGAGCGCGGGCGGGCTCGCGTTCGCGGCCCAGAAGCTGGCAGACCATCTCGTCGATCGAGGGGGTATGGGCCACGGGGCAGACGCGCTCCACAGCGGCGGCGATTCGATGCGAGTACTCGGCGTAGGTGGCGTGGTCGCCGTGGACCAGGACGATCTCCGGGCAGATCCGTCGGGCATCCAGCACCCGCGTTCCGGTCTTGATGCCCAACGCCTTGGCCTCATAGCTGGCCGCAATCAAAGAGGTGGTGTCGGCTATCGTTGGAACCACCCCGGTGGGCTGGTTGCGGTACTCGGGATGGAGTTGCTGCTCCACGGAGGCGAAGAAGCTGTTGAGGTCCACGTGGAGAAAGCCGTAGAGGTCCGTTGCAGCCGAGGCGCCCATGGGCGAATTATATTCGCCGAAGATTCGCCCGCAATCATCCGGTTTCGCTGCGCCGGCGGCCGCGCCTCAACCAGTTCCGATGAGCCTGAAGGCTGGCTTTGGCGCTCTCACGCGGAGCCGGTAGCCGGGATGCTGAATAGAGAGAGCTGGCGTCATCCCATCTGGCGCTTGCCAATCGACCTCGTTTCTGGCAAAGACGGACGAAGCGAGTCTTGAGCGGAGAGCGTCGGGCGAGGCAGAATCAGGGCAGATCGGTGCTGCCGGTCACCGCGGGGCCGTCCAAGGAGACGGGCTTGGAGACGTTGACCTTGAGAACGATATAGAACTTGTTGGAGCCGTCGAAGCTGCTGATCCCGTGGGATTTGGAGCGAACGCCGTTGGACTCGGCCCAAAGCTGGTAGTCGTCCACGCGGGAGAGGTTGCCGAAGCGGTAGTTACCAGCATTGTCTGCGATATACGTCTTGATCTCTGCCGAACCGGAGTTCTGGAGATAGACCACGGCGCCGGCGATGGGATCGCCGTCCTTGTTGACGACCCTGCCTTCCAGGATCCGCTCCTGCGGAACGTTCTTCTGGGCGCGGGCAACTCCGGGCACAGCCAGCAGGATAGCGCCAATGGGCAGGCTGAGGCTGACCGCCAACACCAAAGCTGGTGTGGACGCCTTGACCAGGAGGCGGGGTCCCGCTTTGGAGACAGGGCTTCGCGAAGAGTCCGGGCCAGGGTTCTTTGCAAGACTCTTTGCAAAAATACGTTGGAAGGCAAAGATCAATCTACTCGCCCTCTTCATCATCCAGCGGCAGGTCCTCGTCCTCATCGCCGTAATCCTCCTCATCGACGGGAGCCAATTCCAACGGGTCGCTGGAGACGACTTCGAGATCGATTCCGCACTCATCGCACTGAATGATCTCTCCTTCCTCGACGTCATCGACATCGATGTCCAGGGGGTTGTCACATTCCGGGCATACGATTGACATAAGCACATTCCTCTTTTTCGGCGCACAGCCGAGGTGGACCAGGACCGGGGGGCAGCGAGTACCATGGAGCGTGGCTCACCCTCGTCTTTTCTAGTTCTAGCGGTAGACTGGCGGCACGTCAACCAGAGAGATGCAGGGTGGGGGCAGCGGATTCTGCAGAACCTACAAGCTGCTTCCTGGGTCAGGATAGAGAGTTCATGGCGTTTCGATCCAACCAACCCGTCTCGTTGGTATTTCCGCCGTTTCAAGGTGTGACGCGGCGCATCATTCTGCTGGCGCTGGTGGAGTATCTGGGGGCCGCGCTCCTGGCTCTGTTTCTCCCTCCCTCTACGCCGTTGCTGTTGAGCTTCTTCCGTCTGCAGCCCGGCCAGGTGGCGGCCGGAATGCTGTGGCAACTGCTCACCTATCCGTTTGTTGGGGGCGGTCTGTTCAGTCTGGCCTTTGCGCTGCTCACCCTGTGGTTCTTCGCCTCCGCTCTGGAGGACGATCGTGGCTCGCAATGGTTGAGCCAGTATTTTCTGGTGGCGACCGCGGCCGGCGGTGCGTTGGCCGTGCTGCTCAGCCTGCTGGGTGGGGGAGTTCCGGGCCTTGGTCCCTACGCCGTGACGCAAGGGATGTGGCCCGCGGTGCTAGCGGTGATGGTAGCCTACGGAGTGCTGAACGCAGAGCAACAGGTGAAGTTCAACTTCCTGTTCTCGCTCAAGGCCAAGTATCTGGCCGTCATCTATGTTCTCTTCTACCTTGCCTTGGCGCTGGTGGGCGGGGACCGGTTTGGAGCGCTCGCGGCGCTGTGCAACGCCGGTGCGGGCTATGGGTTTCTCAAGCTGGCTCCCCGGCGCGGCCTGCGCATCCGAATCGCGGAGCGCTGGTTCGCCGCCCGCAATGCATACTCTCGGGCGAAGCGGCGCCGCGCTGCCCGCAAGTTTGCCGTGTATATGCGCAACCAGGGCAGAGACGTAAGCCTCGATGAGGAGGGGCGGTATGTCGATCCGGACGGGAAGCCGCGTGACCCGAGTGACCGGCGCTGGATGAACTAACCCTGCACCACTGCGCGCCTCCGGCCGACCCGCTGGAACAAGATGGCAGAGCCCAACATGGGCACACCCAGGAACAGAAGGCTGGCCCCTACCACTCCCGCCGCCGCGCTCTCGACTCGATGCGAGGCTGTCAGGGTCAGCGCCAGCAGAGTCCCGGCCCCGGCAAGAAGCAGGGCGCCAGCCAGGCGCGGTCTCCAGAGTCCAAGCAGAAGCAAGACAGGAAAGAGAGAGGTGAGGATCAAGACAATCAGGCCGGATGCGCCGAAGAGGCCAACCTCCCAAACTCCAGCCGCCCGGCCGGTGGTGGCGCCTTCAAACAAGGTCGTGGAAAAGACGTGCCAACTCACCGCGCACAGCAGGACGCTGTAGAGAATCAGAGCGCCGGCCAGGAAACGAGCCGGAACCGGCCAGTGCGGGGGGTTGTGCATGGACTCTTTCTCCTCAGCTTCGCGTGACCACTCGCAGGCTGAGCTCGCGAAGTTGCTGGTCGCTGACCGTGGTGGGCGCATCCACCATCAGGTCGATGGCCTTGGAGGTCTTCGGGAAGGCAATCACCTCGCGGAGGCTGGAGGCGCCGGCCAGGATCATCACGATGCGATCCAGGCCGAGCGCGATGCCTCCATGCGGCGGGGTGCCGTGCTCCAGGGCATCCAGGAAAAATCCGAACCGCTCCCTGGCCTCGTCGTCCGACATGCCCAGCGATCGGAAGATCTCCTGCTGTACATCCTTGCGATGGATCCGGATGGAGCCGGAGCCCAGCTCCGTGCCATTCAGCACCACATCGTAGGCTAAGGCCCTGACCGCGCCCTTGTCGTTCACCAGAGCGCCAGACTGGATATCCTCCTCGTGAGGCGAGGTGAAGGGATGGTGGGCAGCCTCCCAGGTCTTGCTCTCCTCGTTCCACTCGTACATGGGGAAGTCGGTCACCCAGAGAAACTTGAAGTCAGCGGCGGTGCGCGTCTGCTGGAACAGCTTGTGGCGATCGGCAAACTTCCTGGCCAGATCGAGGCGAAGCGCCCCCACCCGTTTGTAGATCCACTGCGGATCGTAGTTCCACATCGTCGGCGTGCCGGGCCTCGGAGTAATCACCACAGCCAGATCTTCCGCGCCGTGCGCGCCGCCGTTGAAGCGCTGCATCTCCGCGCTCAGCCGGGCCTCGATGGTCTCTGCGAGGGGCTCAAAGGAGGGGTTGGTGCGCAGACGGGCAACGTCCAGCATGTCCAGGCCGCAGTCGCCGAAGCCTGAACGAATCTCGCTGAGCAGCGCCTTGCGCGCCGTGCCGCTCAGATCGCCCACCCCTGGGACGGTGAATCCCAGCACTGGCAGCGCGGGGTCGATCTTCAGCGCGGCGCGCAGCTCCGCCGTCAGTTCTGCGGACAGATTCACCATCGCCGGCAGCCGCATATCCGGCTTGTCGATGCCGTAGCGCTGAATCGCCTGATCGTAAGTCATGCGCAGGAAGGGTTCCGAACCCAGTTCGATGCCTGCGGCGGAGAAGGCCGCGCGCAGAAAACCCTCCGTGACGGCGAAGATGGTGGACATCTGCGGAAAGCTGATCTCCAGATCGATCTGGGTGAACTCGGGCTGGCGGTCAGCGCGCAGGTCCTCGTCGCGGAAGCAGCGCGCAATCTGGAAGTAGCGGTCGAAGCCGGAAACCATCAAAATCTGCTTGAAGATCTGCGGAGACTGCGGAAGCGCATAGAAGTGGCCGGGATGAACACGGCTGGGAACCAGGTAGTCGCGTGCTCCCTCCGGGGTGGAGCGGGTCATGAAGGGAGTTTCGATCTCCAGAAAACCCTGGCTCACAAGATAGTTGCGGATCGCCATGGCGACCCGGCTGCGAATCGCAAAGTTCTGCTGCATCTCGGTCCGGCGCAGGTCCAGGTAGCGGTACTTTAGCCGCACCTCTTCGTTGGCAATGGCCTCCTCTGCGGGCGAGAAGGGCGGTGTCCGGGCGTCGTTGAGCAGCAGCAGCGAGTGCGCCAAGAGCTCCACCTCGCCGGTGAGCATATTGGGATTGGCCAGCCCTTCGCTGCGCTTGCGCAGCACGCCGGTAACAGCCACCACATACTCGGGACGGGCGGCTTCCGCCTTGGCGTGGGCCTCCAGGCTGATCTCCTTGTCCAGCACCACCTGGGTGATGCCAGCCCGGTCGCGCAGGTCCAGAAAGATGAGGTTGCCGTGGTCGCGGCGGCGGTTCACCCAGCCCATCAGGGTCATTACCTGACCAGCATGCGAGCTGCGTGGTTCGCCGCAAGTGTGCGTGCGTTCGAGCGTGCCTAAGAAGTCGAGAGTCACAATCTTTCTATTGTACGAAGTTTGAGCCGCGGCTCTGAACTCCGTGCAAAGCTTCAGCCAACCTTGCCCGCGGGATCTTGGTTTGCTCTCCGCTGGCGAAGGCTTTCACAGTGAAGACCCCGCTGCCGGCCTCGTCTTCGCCCAGGAGGACAATGTGGCGGGCCAAGCTGTCGGCGATCTCAAAGGACTTGCGCAGCTTGAAAGAGCCGTCGCCCACCTCAATCCTGAGGCCGGCGCAGCGAAGCTCGCGGGCCAGTGCCAGGGCGGTTGCGTTCTGGGCCGGGGTTAAAGGGGCGATGTAGGCGTCCAGCAACTCGCCTGGCGGTGCTCCAGAGGCTCTCGCATCCTCTTCCTGCTGGGCCTGCAGGGTCAGGATCAGGCGGTCTTCGCCGATGGCGAATCCAATGCCGGGCGAGCGCGGGCCACCCAGCATCTCGCTCAGGCCATCGTAGCGGCCTCCTCCCAGCAGGGCATTCTGCGTGCCAAGTCCCGTGCTGACCGTGAACTCGAACGTAGTGCGCGTGTAGTAGTCCAGGCCGCGCACCAGCCGCGGGTTCAAGGTATACGGAACCCCGCAGGCCTCCAGCGCAGCGCGTACTGCGCTGAAGTGGGTCTGCGAGTCGGCGGAGATGTGGTCGGAGATCTGCGGCAGAGCGCCGATCAGCGCCTGATCGTCAGGAACCTTGCAATCCAGCACCCGCAGCGGGTTGGTCTCGGCGCGGCGCTGGCAGTCGCCGCACAGCCGGCTGCGAATGGGTTGCAGCGCGGCGCGCAGGATTTCGTTGTAACGGACGCGATCCTGGTAGGAGCCCACCGAGCTAAGTTCAAGCCGCCAGCCGCGCACCCCCAGTTTGTCCAGGAAGCCGGCCAGCATCTCCAGAATCTCGGCGTCACGCAACGGAGACTCGGAGCCGGAGGATGGCGGTCCAATCACCTCGGCGCCGATCTGCCAGAACTGCCGGTAGCGGCCTCGCTGCGGACGCTCGCGGCGAAACTGCGGGCCAATGTAGTAGAGCTTTTGTAGGGCTCCGCTGTGGGCCATCTGATGCTCAATATAGGCGCGGACCACTCCAGCCGTATTCTCCGGGCGCAGGGTAAGGGACTGAGCCTTTGACTCCGGGCCGTGGACGCCTTCGCCGCCGGCACGGGCGCGATCTTCCCAGGTGAACATCTCCTTGCTGACGATGTCGGTCTCCTCGCCTACGCCCCGGGCAAACAGTTCGGTAGCCTCCAGCACCGGCGTGCGAATCTCGCCGAAGCCGTAGCGGGCGAAGAGGTTGCGGGCGGTGGTCTCCACGTTGTTCCACAGCGGAGTTTGGTCCGGGAGAAGATCACGGGTGCCACGCACTGCCTTGAGCGCCGCGCGCACCGGGGCCTTTTTGCTCTCAGTCATAGAGCTTTTAGTTTACGTCGACCGGCGAGTCTGCTGCGCTGGGACGCGCGGATCCCGCATGGGCGTAGCAAAACCGGGAGAATGGTTCCGGCAGCACCGCCGCCAGAGGAGCAGGATTTTGGGCATGCCGCAGCTCTTCGACTCGATGGCTGCGCTAAAGCGTTTTCAGTGCAGGTGTAACGCGACGCCTCGACCTCCATGGGCGCTTCCCCCAATGAAAACGCCACTGCACGCCCTCTCCGGTGTACCCATCGACACTGAAAATACTATAGTGACAGCGCAAAAAAGGAAGCTCGGAAAGGCCGCCGGGATGTGTCAAGGCGTCTGCGGCGCGGCAGGTGCGGTGGCGGCGGCCCGCTGCCGGCCGGCTTGTTCCGCCCTGGCAATCAAGTCATGCAATCTGTCTTCGAGGTTGGATCCACTGCCGAGCGACTCCGAGGCCAACACCCCATCGGAGTCGATGGTGAAGTAGTGCGGAATGGAGGTGACCCCAAACTCACGGGCGAGTTGGTGGTCCGCATCCCGATACTGCAACCAGGTCATCTCGTGCTTCTGTACGAACTCCCTCCAGGCTGCCGCATTGGAGTCCAGGCTCACGCTGATCATCACCAAAGGCTGACCGGCGAACTCGCTGGCAATCTTCTTCAAATACGGCAGATCCTGGTTGCAGGGGCCGCACCAGGTTGCCCAGAAGTCGATCAGAACCACCTTGCCGGCCATGGCATCCAGGTTGAACCTGGATCCGTTCAGAGCTGTGACCTCAAAGGCCGGGGCCATCTTCTGGACCGCCAGCTCGGGGTCGTCCGCGAAGTGCTTCACCCGCGGCCAAGCCGGATCTCCGGGACGCAGCGTGCTGAGGCAAAGCCGAAAGTCCTTTTGGGCCTCATCCCTCCGGCCCATGCGCGCCAGCACTTCGCCCTCGTTGAAGAGTGCCGAGACGTTTTGTGGATCGAGCTGGACCGCCTCGCTGTAGGCGGCGCGCGCCTGCTCCAACTGCGCAGGTTTGGGTTGATTGCCGCCCAGGGCCATCAGAGCCCGGCCTTGGTTGTATGCAGCCACCGACTTTACCAGCGGCGACGCTCCCGCAGCCTGCATGGCAGCCGCTGCGCGAATCGCCTCCCTGAAGTCTCCCTGCTTCATCTGCGCTCGATACAGGCCGGAGAGGCAGGCGACACAACTGCCGCCGGCGAGCTTGTTGGCCTTCTTGTACGCGCCGATCGCGAGCGCGGACTGCTGTCGCTGCTCCAACTGCCAGGCTTGCCGCAGCTCCGCAAGAACCTTTGGATTGGAGGGCTGCTCTGTCGTCGATGCCGGCGAACTCGTGGCTGCGCCGGCCGATTGCGGGTGGCACACACCGGCTGCGCCCGGAGCGAGGAAAACCATGGCCAGCGAGAACATAGCCGCCTTGAGCAAGAGGATCGCCTCCTCAGGGAGAGACATGTGAACTCCATCATCCCGCACAACGATGGAGGGGAGCAAGTCGAGATCCGCGGGAGAGGCAGCAGCATCGCTGCGGGCCGAATCCATCCGGCGAGCGGCTCAGCGCGCAGCTCAGATTGTCGCCACGCTGCGCTTCCGCATTCAGGCCGAGGTCACATCGAGCGGCCCGCCAAATCCAACCTGGCTTCCATCCGTCTTCAAGCTCATTGGGTTCTGCGCAGATGGAGCCTGCAGCGCTCTGATTTCTTCCCGGCGGATTCGCCTGGCCGGACGGCGCCCTACCCAGCCTTGCGCTCTTCGAGGATCTCGTCCAGCATTCCCATCAGGGAGCCCGCCCGCGACCGCACCGCACCTTCCGCCGCCGTCTGACGACCGGCCTCCAGTGAGGCGCATAACGCCTCATATCGCGCCTGCAGCGTCACCAACTCATCGGCGAGATTCAGCGCCGCCAATACGGCCACGCGCAGTGAATCCACCGTGGCCCCATGCGCCGAGACAGCGCGCATCTTGCCATCCACCACGGCGGCCAGATGCGCGATATGGGCCGGATCCACCCCACGAAGCTGATAGATCTGATCGTAGATATCCACGACCACGCCGGCATGCACTGCGGACAGCGCCGGCAAGCTCTCGTCTCTGGACTGCGTCTCGGCCACTTTGTCTTCCCACTCCCTCGCTACCCCGGCGCAACTTCGCTCGGTTCAAAACTCGCTTCGCCAGCCTGGTGCCGCGGCAGCCGTTCTATACCCTTCCAGCCAAGTTGCCCGCCAGGAACCCAGGCGTCTGGAGACGCGGCGAAGGACCTGCCGCAGCAGAGTACCTGCTAGATCACTTCCTCGATCCGCGCCAGCATCTCCTCCACGCGCTGTCTTACTGCTTCCCTTTCGCGCAGCAGGCTCTCCATCTGAGTCTGGGCAAAACCCAGCCCGGAGATCTCCTGGCGCAGAGCAGCAATCTCCTGTGCGCGTGCGGCGATATCTTGATCACGGGCCGCCAGTTCAGCCCGAAGCGCGGCAACCTGCGCCTCCGCGGTGGTGCGCGCGGCCTCAGCCGCCGACCTCGCCTCACGTTCTTTCTTGATCAGTTCGACGGTCTGAAGCACCTTCTGCTCCAGAGCCTGAAACTCATCGACGCTGATGCTTGCCGATCCCATCTCCTACTCCTTCCGCGCGGGGGAGACGCACAGACCCATCGCCGGACGCGAAGCCGCAGCACTGAAACCACGGCGCTCTGATGGAAGTATAGGATGCCTGGGCGAGGATTTCCCGCAATACGTCCTTGAGGTATCTGGATGAGTTCCCTTTTCCGGCCCTCCCATCTTGCACGCGGAATCGCGCCTATGCTTCTCGCACTCTGCTCCCAGCGCCGCCGATCCGCACAGCCGGCGCGGCCGACGAGCGTACTCGGCCCAGAGACCGTTCAAACCCTCTGAACGCCGCCGAGCGCGTTCAACTGCGCCACCACCCACTCCGTCCAGCTAGCAATCTCGTGCTCGGCCAACGTGCGTTCGTTGGACTGGAAGACGGCGCGCAACAGCAGCGAGTAGGATTCCAACGGAACGGCCTTACCATTGGGGTCGCGGAAGATCTCTATGGGCCGCAGACTGCGCAGCTCGGCCAGCTCCTGTGCGGGATCCACGCGCTGCGCAGCCGGGCCGCGCAGCGCGGCTTCGATCGTCGCCCAGGTCACTGCGTCCGGAAACAGGAAGGAAAAATCTCTCTCCACCGCCTGGAATCGGGAGAGCTCTGTGACCGCCGGCTGGCGCAGAGCGTCCTCCAGCAGCCGCTGAGCATCGATGCAGGCCACCACGCAGGGCTGGCGCAGCTTGCGCGCCTGGAGCTGGGCCGCGCTTAGTTCTCCAAAGACAGCGACCAGCGCTCCCTTGAGCCAAACTCGCGCTCCCCGTCCGGGCTCGATCCAGGCCGGCAAACCGGCGGCGTCAAAGCTCACCGAACCCGCGCCTTGCGCGCTGGAAAACCTCCCTAAGAGCGCCTCCAGCGCTCCTTTGACCTCATAAAACAGGGCGTCTTCGGACTTGTAGAGACGCGCAGCAGCCTTGGCTGCTCCCGTGGCTCCCAGCGCCAGCCCCACCCGCTCCTTCACCTCTGCCGACGAACCCGTAAAGACCGTGCCCAGTTCAAACAAGCGCACCACACTCACATCCCGATGCAGGTTGTGCGCCAGCATGGTGGCCATGCCCGGCGCCAACGACGGCCGCAGCATGCCGGCCTCGGCGCTGAGCGGATTGCCCATGGCCACAGCGCCCCCCACCCCGCCGGCCAGTTCGGCGCAGCCAAACGTCTCGGCCTCTTCGGCGGAGACGAAGGTGCTCCCAACTGCCTCGGTGTATCCCAACGCCCGCAGGGTCTGGCGAATCGCCGCCTCCTGGGCGGCGTGCGCCAGCTCCCGCACCGTGCCTTGGAAGACCGGCAGCGTGTTGGCGAAGCGGTTGTAGCCATGGACTCTGGCCACCTCTTCAATCAGATCAATCTCGCGCTCCAGATCCAGACGCCAACTGGGTAGCG
>JAJYZE010000098.1 GCA_021800195.1 Acidobacteriota bacterium | reverse complement strand
CCATGGCGGGGCCGCGAGTGGCTCGCCGCTCAGGGAGGTTCAGGATTGATGCCAAAAGAAGCGCTGCATCCGGATGGAAGGTTGATCGGGCCTGTTTCGTTGCGGCCGTTCTTCTCCGAGCGGATTTGGGGAGTGCAGAGCCTGCCCAGATGGTATCCGCAGCCGCAGGCGGGCAAACCGGTGGGCGAGGCCTGGTTGACGGCCGAGAGTTGCTTGGTGGATAAGGGAGAGTACGCTGGCCTAACCCTGGCCGAGATGACACGGCGCTTTCCCAGCCAGTTTGCCGGTGGGGATTCGGCGCAGTTTCCCTTGCTCATCAAGACCCTCTTTCCGCAAGAGAAGCTCTCGGTGCAGGTGCATCCCAATGATGCCCAGGCTGCGGCCCTGGGTTTAGGGCGAGGCAAGACCGAGTGCTGGTACGTGCTCTCGGCCGAGCCCGGAGCGGAGCTGGCGTTGGGCTTTCGGGAACAGTTTCCGGAGGCCGAGATTCGCGCTGCGATCGCAGACGGAACGCTGGAACAGATGCTGAACTATCTCCCCGTCAAGACCGGGGACATGGTCTTCGTGGATGCCGGCACGGTCCACTCAATTGGCCCTGGGATGGTGATCCTGGAGACACAGGAGTATAGCGACATTACCTATCGGCTATATGACTTCGGCCGTCCGCGGGAGCTTCACGTGGATGCCGGGCTCGCGGTTACGCGCACTTCGAGCCGTGCGGGATTGGTGACGCCGGTAGCCAGGGATGGATTTGAGAGGCTCGTTGCCTCAGAGTACTTCGTGGTGGACCGCTTCGAGGTGTCAGGCCAGGACCGATCTCTCGGCTTCAAGGAAAAGATGCAGATGCTGTTTGCGCTAAGCGAGCAGTTGTCCGTGACCAGCGAGCAGGGCTCCACCACGCTGTTGCCCTGGCATGTGCTGGTGTTGCCGGCCGAAGGGGTTGAGTATGCGCTGCGCGGCGCCGGCCAGGCGATTCGAATCGCCCAGCCCTGAAGCCGCGGCGGGGGCCGCGCGGCGAACGCAGAAGCAAGCTGCTGAGTGCCCCGATCGAGGCCGGCCCGGCTGGGGGGGTGCGGCGGGGCACCACCCGGCTCTTCCCCGTCGAAGGGGTGCATCCGGCGGGTTCGCCAAGTTCTGGAACTTCATCCTTTGAAACTTCAACGAGGCCGCCTTTCAAAGCCTCTTTTAGCCTGAATCCCGAAGTTCCGTTTTCCGATTCGAGCAAGATCTGAGAAAACAGGAAGATGGAACTAAAGACCGCGGACAATCCCGTCCCGCGTGAAATCCATTCGCTGTTCTCCGGGCAGCGCGTGGTCTTGCGCGAGACTTCTCGCGCGGTAACGCCGTTGGGCGGCGTGGCAGTGTTTGTGGCTTTTCTTGAAAAGCTGAACTTCACCGGCAAGGTGCGCGAGCACATGCCCTTCCGATTCACCTCGCCCAATCAGATCGAGCCCACCGTAACCCTGACGGCGTTTTTGATCTCGGTGCTGGCTGGGGCCAAACGTTTTGCCCATACCGGTTTGCTGCGCGGTGATCGCGCCTTGCACGCCCTGCTCGGCATCCAGCGCTTTCCCACGGACGACACCATTCGCAATCTATTCCGGCGTTTCAAGATGGGCGACGTGCACCGGCTCTTCGACCTGCTTGCGGAGTGGATGATGGAGCGGCTGCCGGTGCGCGCCGAAGGCTACACGCTGGATCTGGATTCGACCGTCTTCGAGCGTTACGGCCAGCAGGAGGGCTCGCTCAAGGGGCACAACCCGCGCAAGCATGGACGGCCCAGCCACCATCCCTTGCTGGCCGCGCTCTCCGAGGCTCACTTCCTGCTCCACGGGTGGCTGCGCAGCGGCAACTGCGCTTCCGCCCGTGGAGTTGTGGAGTTTCTCAAAGAAGCTTTGGCGCTATGGTCCCAGCGCCAAAAGATCCGCCTTGTCCGTGCCGATTCTGGCTTCTTCGACGACAAGCTGCTCAGCTTTTTGGAAGAGCGCCGTCTGCCCTACATTGTAGTGGCGCGCATGACCCGCTTCATCCAGCGCGAAGCGCAACGTGTGGCCCACTGGCGGGCGCTGGATGAAAACTTCTCCGTTGGCCAGTTTCGATTGCAACTGTGCGGCTGGGAGCTGGCGCGGCGTTTCGTGGTGGTCCGGGAACGCGAGCGCGAGCCCCGCGGCACCAAAGGACGCAAGCTGATGGATGTGCCTGGCTACACCTTTCGCGTCTTTGTCACCACGCGCATGGACGCCGAGGAAGAAATCTGGCGCGACTACAACCGCCGCGCCGACATGGACAACCGCATTGCCGAACTGAAGCACGACCTGGCGGCCGACCGCTTCTGCCTGAAGCAGTTCTTCGCCACCGAGGCCGCGTTCCAATGCATTTTGTTGCTCTTCAACCTGCTGGCCGAGTTTCAGCGCGCAGCTGGCCTGACTGGATACCGTGAGCCAGCCACGCTGCGCGCCACGGTCTTCACTTGCGACGCCATCCTGGGCCGCGCCGGCAGGCGGATCGTACTGCACATGTCTGAAAGCTGGGGTGGCTTGAAAACACCGAACCCACTGATCGACAGCATCTTCAAGTGGAAATTTCCAACTTCGCCGAAGTTGGAAATCGCCCCTGCAACTTGACCAATTACGGCCCCACGAACTCTCCAGCACCAGATCAGAAACGAGGCTCAACTTCGGGATTCAGGTTTATAGTATTTTCAGTGCAGGCGTAAAGCGCCGCCGCGGCCCCGACCAGCATCTCACCCCGGCGGTTTAGCCCGTTGGGGTGATCATGAAGGCTCTACCAAACTGCGCCACCTTCGGGGTGCCTATCAGCGCTGCGAATGCTGGCAGCAGATGGAACAGCTTCCTTGACCAGAGGAGGATGAGATGGATCGTAGAAGCTTCTTCAAGACCGGTGCCCTGGCGGCTGGGATGGCGGCAGCTCCAGGCCTTTCCGTAGCCACAGCGTCACCTATACCTTCCGGCGCAGGCTTTCAGCCGATTCCCAAGCGCCCCTTGGGCAAGACTGGCGAGAGCCTTTCCATCATTGGCCTGGGCGGCATTGTCATTATGAATGCCGAGCAGGCTGTGGCCAACAACACGGTGGCCCAGGCGCACGATGCGGGCATCAACTATGTGGACGTAGCCCCCAGCTACGGCGATGCGCAAGCCAGGCTGGGGCCGGCGTTGAAGCCTTACCGCGACAAATTCTTCCTGGCCTGCAAGACCGGCAAGCGTGACCGGGCAGAGGCTGCGGCGGCGCTGGATCAATCCCTGCAACTGCTGGAAACCGATCACGTGGATCTCTACCAGCATCACGCGGTGACCACGCTCGAAGATGTGGATCGCATCATGGGTCCGGGCGGCGCGCAGGAGGCGTTTCTGGCCGCGCGAAAGGCGGGAAAAGTTCGCTATCTTGGCTTCTCGGCTCACTCGGAAGAGGCCGCACTGGCGATGCTGGACCGCTTCGACTTCGATACCGTCCTGTTCCCCATCAACTTCGTTCTCACCTCCAAGCGGAACTTTGGGCCGCAGGTGATCGCCCGCGCGCATCAAAAGGGCGTTGGCATGCTGGCCATTAAAGCCATGGCCAAGTCGAAGTGGCCGGAGGGATTGGCCAAGACAGACAAGCCGAATCCCAAGGAGTGGTATGAGCCCTGCTCCTTGCCGGAGCAGGCGGCGCTGGCCTTGCGCTGGACGCTCTCCCAGCGCATCACTGCGGCCATTCCGCCCGGGGATGAGCGGTACTTCCCGCTGGCGATGTATGTGGCGCAGAACTTCAAGCCCATTACGCCGGAAGAAGAGCAGTATCTGATTGCCAGCGCAACGGACGCCACGCCCATCTTTCCTCACGCCTGAGCCGATCCCTGCTCCGCCAGGGGCGGAGCAGGGATTGCGGGGCGCTCGCGCTCCAGGCGGTAGCCCAAGCGCGAGGGGTCAAAAGATCTATCGCGTATAGCGCTTCTGGTGCCAGGCCCAGGCGCTGGCCATGATGTCGTCCAGATCAGGGTGCTTTGGCTGCCAGTCCAGCTTGGACTTGGCTTGGGCGGAGCTGGCCACCAGGCGGGCCGGATCGCCCGCTCGGCGAGGCTTGACTTCAGCCGGGATTGGATGACCCGTCACGCGGCGCGCCGATTCGATCACCTCGCGAACGGAGAATCCGTTGCCATTACCCAGGTTGTAGATCATCCGGTCGCAGCTGGAAAGAGCTCGCAGAGCCAGAATGTGGGCGTCGGCCAGGTCTGCGACGTGGATGTAATCGCGGATGCAGGTGCCGTCCGGGGTGGGATAGTCGTCCCCGAAGATGAAGATCTTCTGCCGCCGGCCCAGGGCGACATCCAGGATGAGAGGGATAAGATGGGTCTCCGGCTCGTGGGCTTCGCCGCGGCCGCCAACGGCTCCGGCTACGTTGAAGTAACGCAGAGACGCGTAGCGCAATCCGTGAATCTGGTGAAACCATCGCAGCATATGCTCCACCAGCAGCTTGGATTCGCCATAGGCGTTGGTTGGCGCCAGGGAGGCGGTCTCTTCAATGGGCGTGGCCTCAGGCTCGCCGTAGACTGCGGCGGTGGAGGAGAAGACCAGCTTGTCGACTCCCGTGGCCAGCATGGCCTCCAAGAGCGCCAGCGTGGAGGCGGTGTTGTTGCGGAAGTAGATCTCCGGCTTCTGCATCGATTCGCCTGCCTCAATCAGCGCGGCGAAGTGCAGAACCCCCTCCGGTTGCAGATCGCGCAGCAGTCTCTCCACGCGAGGCCGGTCGGCCACATCGGCCTCGACGAAGGATACGCCGGCAGGGATCTCTTCGCGCCGGCTGTGGCGCAGATTGTCAAGAACGGTGACGCTGTGGCCCGCCTTGAGCAGAATGGTTGCAACCGTACCGCCGATGTAACCGGCGCCGCCGGTCACCAGGATCTTCATGGCGTCTCCTTGTCAAGCAGGGAAGGATCAAGCAGGGAAGGGGTCCGCGGAACAATGCGGAGTCATTGAGCTGAGGCCGCGATGGCATTGCGCAGCCGAAGCGCGGCGGATTCCGGGGTGATGTCGCGTTGCGGCGACCCGAAGAGTTCAAAGCCTACCATGAACTTTTTCACCGTGGCGGAGCGCAGCAGAGGGGGATAAAAATGGAGGTGCAGCAGCCATTCCGGATGCGGCTTTCCGTCGGCCGGCGCGGGGTGCACTCCCATGGAGTAAGGAAAGGGTGCATGGAAGATCTGGTTGTAGCCATGGGTGAGAAGCTTAAGGATCATGGCGAGACCGTCGCGCTGCGCCTCTGCCAAGTCTTCAATGCGAGCCACGTCCTGCTTGGGCAGGAGCAGAACTTCAAAGGGCCAGACGGCCCAGAAGGGAACCACTACCGCCCAGGTCTCATTCTCGGCAACCACGCGCTCGCCCTCCGCCAGTTCGACGGCCAGGTAACTGGAGAGCAGGGGCTGCCTGTGCTCGGTCTGGTAGTCAAGTTGTGCCGCAAGCTCCCGAGAGGGCTCATCGGGAATATGCTGGGTGGCCCAGATCTGCCCGTGGGGATGAGGGTTGCTGGAGCCCATCATTGCGCCCCGGTTCTCGAAGATCTGCACGTATCGGATGCGAGGGTCCGCGCTGAGTTCGGCTGCCTGGCCGGCCCACATCTCCACCACACGGCGAATTGCCGCAGTCTCCATGGTGGCCAGCGTAAGGTCATGGCGAGGGTCGAAGCAGAGCACCCGGCAGATTCCGTACTCTGTTTCGGCGCGCAGCAGGCCTCTGCCATCCAGGTCGAAAGCAGCCTCCGGAGAGTCGGCCTTGAGCGCCGCGAAGTCGTTCTCAAAGACGTAGACCCCACTATACTCCGGCGTCCGGTGGCCGCCTGCGCGGGTGTTGCCGGGGCAAAGATAGCAGGCGGGATCGTAGGTTGGCGAAGAGGAGGGAGCAACATCCTCGGTCTGGCCCTGCCATGGCCGCTCGGTGCGGTGCGGTGAGACTACCACCCACTCGCGCTTGAGCGGATTCCAACGACGGTGTGGAGATTGCAGAAAGACTGACTTCATTTTGCTCCTGCGCGGCTGGCCGGTTCAGGGACTGTTGTTGCGAACAGATGGGAATTCTGGCGCCAGGCGCCGTCGGCTGCCTCGCAAAGGTAGGTCTCAGCCGTGCGTGAAAAGCGCCGCTGGTAGGCCGCCTTGAGGGCACTGCAGAACCTCTCTGCCTCTCCGTGCTGGACCAGGTTGACGGTGCAGCCGCCGAAGCCCCCTCCGGTAAGCCGAGCCCCGAAGCAGCCGGGAAGCTCCGCAGCGGTCTCAACCAGAAAGTCGATCTCTTCGCAACTGCATTCGAAGTCATTTTGCTGGCTGGTGTGGCTCCCCAACATCAGCTTGCCGAAAGCGATGGGGTCACCGGCGTTCATGGCCTCCTTGGCCGCGCGCACTCGCGCATTCTCCGTGATGATGTGACGGCAGCGGCGCAAGGCAGCCACAGACATCTCGGAGCAGACGGAATCCAGTTGGGCGATCGTGGCGTCGCCCAGGTCGCGCAAGCCGAAGCGGGCGACCAGGACTGCCTGGCCCTCTTCAGACTCGCGGCGGCGGATACCGTACTCGCCATTGGCCACCGAGTGCCGGACCATGGAGTTGCAGATCACAATCCGCGTCTCTCCCAGCTCTCCTTTATTCATGGGCAGATGTTCGTAGGCCAGCGTACGGGTGTCTAGAAGAAGCGCATGTCCGGCCTGAGCGGCGACGATGGCAAACTGGTCCATGATGCCGCAAGGGGAACCGACGTACTCGTTCTCCGCGCGCCGGCACAGCAAGGCAATCTCTTCAATTGTCCAGCGAGTCTGCGTCAGCGCCAGCATCGCCATGGCGCTGGCGACCTCGACGGAGGCTGAGGAGCTGAGGCCGGCAGCCAGCGGCACGTTACCGCTCAGGCGCAGATCAAAAGGGGGAGGTTCGGCACCCCGGTTCTGAAGTTCACGCAATACCCCAACCGGGTAATCGCTCCAATCTCCGCGGGCGGCGGAGCGGTCCGTCTGGTCCAGCGTCAAGGTAGTGGAGAACAGTTCGCTGGTGAAGCTGCAATGCGAGTCTGTCCGCGGGCGAATGGCCGCTCGGGTCACAAATGGAATCGCCATGGGAAGCACAAGACCGCCGCTGTAGTCGGTGTGTTCCCCAAGCAGATTCACGCGCGCCGGCGCAAGACATTCCATGGCGCGGGACGGCACCGGCGCCGAAGGAGTGGGAGTGCCATATTTCTCTGAAGTCAAGGGCGTTGATCTCCACAATTGCTATTCGATAGTAAATGTCAGTTGTAACCGCGTACAGGCAACTTCGTCAAAAGAGCATAGGAAAACTTTTCTATAAAAGGGCCTCACCGAGCTGCGATTCCAGGTTGGCCGACCAGCGAAACCCAAATCGGGAACTGTCCAGCCTCAGCCGCCGACGCTCCTGTCGCCGGCTCTGGGAATCCATCCCTACGATGATGGTACAAAAACTCTGGAAAACAAGCTTCAAAGCATGGAGCGGGCCCCGGGCTCTGGCTTCTAGCTTTCCCGGGGGAGGAGGTTTCTCCGAAACGGGCTTGCCGCGACTTTTTCTTCGGGAAAGCGCTCCCAAAGATCGTGGCGCCGGGCTGAACCCCCACGGAAGAGCCCGGAACGGAAGAGCCCGGATAGGCAGTGACCCTGTCAGCGCCGGCAGCCCGAGGCAGAGCAAAAGGGCCGCTAGAAACCTTCCCCAGGAAGATTGCTTTCTGCGGCTCACCGCTTCTCCTGGATCTCAACTTCCCTGGCCGAGAGGATTCTTGAACGCCTACCGAGCCATTTTGAGATTCTGCGTGTCGAGTTGCCGCAGATTTTTGAGTGTCCATTCCAGCTTAGCTTAGTTCCCTTCTGACTTCACCCAGCGGTCGCGTGGAAGAGGTTCAACAGCACTTACCGGGCGTGAATTCGTTGGGCTGGAGGTTTGTCCGAATCTTCAGCGGGGCCTCAATTGCCGGAGGATGATTGGGCTTCATTTGGATTGCGACGGTGGCTCTGGCGCGTGAATCGAAGTGCGTCTCCTTGGCTTGACGCGATTGGGGTACATGCCGAGCAAGCAGACGGAAAGGTCTGATCAGCAAATCCCACCGAAAAAACAGGCTACGCACGGCACATTCGAAGGTCAAGCAAACCCCTTGCAGACAGGCGGCCACAGACGTCGAGGGTTTGAAAGGCGTCGGTTATACTTGGACACAGGCGGTCTGGTGCATGCATTCTGAGCCGTTTTACGACCCGGCAAAGTCTTATCTGGAAAACTTCGAGCACGGCCCCTTTGGCCTCTTCGCCAACACCTCCGCCTCCATTGCAGCCAAACCAACCCGCCACCAGTTTCTCGGCCATCCCGTTGATGCTCCCTTTGGCATCCCTGCGGGGCCGCTGATCAATGGCAAGTTTGTGAAGGCGGCGCTGGACATGGGCTTTGACATTCCCGTCTACAAGACGGTGCGCACCCGGCGGCAGGCCTGCCATCCCTGGCCAAACGTGCTGGCGGTGAGGGTGGCCGGAGATTTGAAGCCCGACCAGACATTGTTTGCCGGCAGCGACTACAGCGAGCCGTTGTCGATCACGAACTCTTTTGGCGTGCCCTCCTTTGATCCCGACTTCTGGCAGCCGGATTTGGCGGATGCAGCTGCGTACGCTCGGCCCGGCCAGGTGGTGGTGGGCAGCTTTCAAGCGACGCTGCCGGAGAACGGCAGCGCAGCCGCGTACCTCCAGGACTTCCGTCTGGGAGCGAGATTGGTGAAGGAGACCGGCGTCAAGGTGATGGAGGTGAATCTGAGTTGCCCGAATGAGGGCACGGCGAATCTACTGTGCTTTGATATTGCGCGCTCGCGGCAGGTGGTGGAGGCGATCAAGGAAGAGATCGGCAGCCTACCCCTGGTGATCAAGATGGCGTACTACAAAGATCAAGACCAGTTGCAGGCCTTTGTCCGCGAAGTGGGAGGCGCTGTGGACGCCGTCGCTTCGATCAATACCATTGCTGCCGAAGTGCGCGATGCCTCCGGCAGGCAGGCGCTTCCCGGCGAGGGCCGGCTGCGTAGCGGCGTCTGCGGGAGCGCGGTGAAGTGGGCGGGCCTGGAGATGGCCTCTCGGCTGGCGCTCCTGCGCGCCGAGTTGGGGATGAAGTTTGCCATCATTGGAGTGGGAGGCGCGGGAAGCGCAGCAGCCTTTGACGAGTACCGCCGCGCGGGGGCTGATGTGGTGATGTCGGCTACTGCGGCGATGTGGAATCCCAGGTTGGCGCAGGAGGTTAAGGAGCAGGCGCATGAACTTTGAACTCCGTAGCCGTGAGGTTGCCAAGGCTTTATTAGCCATTCAGGGCGTGGGATTCAGGCCCACGGCGCCGATTACCTTCAAGTCCGGCATCCAGTCGCCGGT
>JAJYZE010000097.1 GCA_021800195.1 Acidobacteriota bacterium | reverse complement strand
ATGTACCGCGAGCGCGGCAACCACATTATCACCCAAGTGACCGAACACAAGGCCACCCTGGACACCTGTAAGCGCCTGGAAAAGTCCGGATTTCGCGTCACCTTCCTGCCGGTGATGGCCGATGGTCTGATCGACATGGAAGACCTGAAGCGAGCCATCGACGGCCAGACCATTCTGGTCTCGATCATGTACGCCAACAACGAAATCGGCGTCATCCAGCCGATCCAGGAGATCGGCAAGCTTTGTCATGAGAAGGGCATTTTGTTTCACTGCGACGCCGTCCAGGCGGTGGGCAAGATTCCGGTCAACGTGCTGAGCGACAACATCGACCTGATGAGCATCTCCGGCCACAAGATCTACGGGCCAAAGGGAGTGGGGGCGCTGTACGTCCGCCGCCGCAACCCGCGTGTGCAACTAGCAGAGCAGATCAACGGGGGCGGCCACGAGCGTGGCATGCGCTCCGGCACCCTGAACGTCCCCGGCATCGTCGGCATGGGCAAGGCCTGCGAGATCTGCATGCAGGAGATGGAGACGGAAGCGCGGCGCGATCAGGAGCTTCGGGATCATCTGATGAATCGGCTGCAGAACACGCTGGACTACGTCCGGGTAAACGGCAACATGGAGCACCACCTGCCTGGCAATCTGAATATGAGCTTCATCTATGTAGAGGGCGAGAGCCTGCTGATGGGCATCAATGACGTGGCCGTCAGCTCCGGTTCGGCCTGCACCTCAGCCACGCTGGAGCCCAGCTACGTGCTCAAGGCCCTGGGCCTGGGCGACGATGTGGCCCATAGCTCCATCCGCTTCGGCATTGGCCGCTTCAACACCCGGGCGGAAGTGGACTACGTGGCGGACAAGATCATCGAGGTGGTCCAGAAGCTCCGCGAGCTCAGCCCGCTCTACGAGATGGTCAAGGAAGGCATCGATCTCTCCAAGATTGAGTGGGCCGCGCACTAGGAGCCTGGAACCGAGCCTGGAAGCTGCGGGGCGCCAAACTGCGTGGTTTCCCGCCCTTCCATAGACCGTGAGGAAAGAAAACTTCCTGCTGATTTTTCTTCCCGCACCAAAATAGTCCGAGTTATAATCTAACCAGACAAGATGGAGGCTGGGCGCGGTTTGCACGGCCGCGCCCGCCTCACCGGAGAGGGACACCCACTATGTCATACAGCGAAAAGGTAGTCGATCATTACGAGCACCCCCGCAACGTCGGCACGCTAGACAAGAACTCTTCTGAGGTTGGGACCGGCCTTGTAGGCGCCCCGGAGTGCGGAGATGTGATGCGTCTCCAGATCAAGGTGAATCCGGAGACTCAGATCATCGAGGACGCCAAGTTCAAGACCTTCGGCTGCGGCTCAGCCATCGCCTCCAGTTCTCTGGCTACCGAGTGGGTGAAGGGCAAGACGGTGAATGAAGCCCTCACCATCTCGAATACCGATATCGTCAAGGAGCTCTCCCTGCCGCCGGTGAAGATTCATTGCTCGGTTCTGGCCGAAGATGCGATCCGTGCCGCCATCGGCGACTGGAAGGCCAAGAACGGCGTCGCCAGCGAGGCTGTGGCGGCGATCGCGGCAGGATAAGGAACCAAGACCCCGAAGGCAGTCGGAAGCGCAAGACACCGGACGACGGTTCCGGGCTCATCGACGCTGGAAGCCAACGGACGCCTGGGTTGGGCGCGAAGAATTTCGACCTCCCCTTCTCCCAAGGAACCCACCCGGGATCCCAGCGACCATCGTGGGTGGGAGATGCGCCAAGGGCGTCCGATCCGGCCTGCGGTCGAATCGGACGCCCTCCCCGATCCACTCGGCGCTGGAAGAAACCTGGCGCCGCAGACCTTGAGATCTCACCATGTCCACCGTCTCCATCTCAACCACGACCAGCCGGTCCATGACGGCGGCTGAAGAGGCAAAGCCCAAAGATCCCTTTGCCGGAATGACGCTGCTCACCCCAGAGGGCCAGGAGCCCCGATCCCGAACCTCCATCGAGATCACCAGAAACGCCCTCAAGCGCATTCGCGTTGCCATGGGCAAGGAGGGCATCTCCCCCGACCAAGGGGGGCTGCGCCTGGGGGTGCAGGGCGGCGGTTGCAGCGGCTTAAGCTACAACATCCGTTTTGACACCCAGCCCCGAGAGCGCGACCGAGTCTTCAGCTTTGGCGCCGGAGTCGAGACACCCAACGATCCCTCGGGCGCAAAGCCGGTGCGCATTTTTGTCGATCCCAAGAGCTTTCTCTACCTGGCCGGCATGGTCCTGGACTTTGAGGAGACCTTGATCCGGCAGGGCTTCAACTTTATCAATCCCAACTCAACCAAGAGCTGTGGCTGTGGCTCGTCGTTCTCTGCATAGCTTCCCCAGCCTCGGCGCGGAATGAGCCCACGCCGCGCGGCTTTGCGTTCTCATCCCGCCCCCGCGTGGTCGGACGAGCAGCTCCGGCGGGCTGGAGGCGGTTTGGTGAGCCGGTCTGGGTTCGAGCGTAGCCCTCATCCGCGACCAAGTGCCGGTCGGTGACGCGCGTGCCCGTCCTTGTCGCGGATTGCTTGCCTGCCCTCACCTCACCCGGCCAGCACCGCGCCTCCGTTCACATTGAAGATCTCTCCAGAGACAAATCCCGCCCAGGGCGTGCAGAGAAAGACCACCGGACCCGCAATCTCTTCCGGCTCGGCGGCCCTGCCGAGTGGAATCAGGCGCAGTGCTTTCTCGGCAGCCTGCGGATCTCCAAGAGTCGCCGCGGACATCTCGGTCCGCACCCATCCCGGGGCTACGCAGTTGCAAAGAATTCCCTGGGGCGCCAGCTCGCTGGAGAGGCTTTTGGTCAAAGACAGCAGGGCTCCCTTGCTGGCCGCGTAGTCCGCGTGAAACGCCTCGCCTCGCTGGGCTGCCGTGGAGGCTATCAGCACCAGATGTCCGCGCACGCCTTCCGGAGACCTGGGCTGATCCAGCATCTGCTGTACCCCGGCCTGCACCAACCCAAACACGCTGTCCAGATTCACTCCCAGAGTGGTTCGCCACTGTTGCGCCGACATGCCGGCCACGGGCTGATCGTGGGCCGGCCAGATTCCATGGTTGATGACCAGGCAGTCCAGCCGTCCAAAGACGGATACGGCAGTGGCCACCAAAGCCGTTCCATCCTCCACGGAGCTCAACTCCTGGGGCAACGCCCGGCAGACGCTCTCCCCTCCGCAGGTCTGCGCCAGCGCCTCGGCCTGCTCGCGCGCCCGGCGATAGCTGAAAACCACTCGCGCCCCAGCCTGCCGGAACAGACGAACCGTTGCAGCGCCAATTCCCCGCGATCCTCCTGTCACCAGGACCACCCGGCCCTGCAACGAGAAAGAGAGTCCGCCCCCCTGCGCTGAAATGTCCATAGCGATGTTGTAGCAGTTCCGCAGCCGCTGGATCCAACGCTCAGACCTCCGTCGATTTCTGGTCGTCGATTTCCGGTCGCGGACAAACGAGCCACCCCCGAACCGCACCCGAAGCAACGACCGCCCAACCAGAGAGAGAACCCGGCCAGATCCGCCGAAGCCGGATCGTCCTCTTCGCTACGTCTCTGCCGGGCAGGATCACTCTCCACGCCGCACCTCTGGGTGATAGGCTGGCGAGAATGACGACCTCTGCCTGCCCCTGCCGCATCTCCTTGCCGACAACTCCTTGCAGCCTGCTGCTTCTGACAGCTCTCTCCGCTACTCTCGGTCTGCCTCTGCCGGCTCAGGCGGCCAGCCAGAGGCCGGCAGCTCGGCAGGGCGCTCCGATGGTGCAGTTTGGCAACGTCTCGCTCTCGCCCGACGGCCAGACCGTGGCCTGGACAACGCGCGGGCCCGACGCCTCCACCGTTCACCTCGCCCAGGTCTCCACCCCCGCATCCACCCCCGCATCCACGGAGACGATTTCGATCCCGGGAGCCGCCGATTGCAGCAGCAGCGACCCCACCTGGGCGCCGGATGGAGAGACGCTGGCCTTCCTTTCCACCTGCGCCAATCCCAGTGGGCAGCAGGGCCAAGCCAACAGCAACGCAGCCCGGCTTGCCCAGGAGCAGGTCTTCCTGTGGTCCAGATCCACCCACCAGGTCACTCAACTCACCCACGTGGTGGGGGAGCTACAAGAGCTCGCCTGGAGCCCGAGAGGCCATACCCTCTCCTTCCTCTTTGTTCAAAACGCCACTCGCCACGCCGGAGCGCTGGATGCCATGCCACCCTGGAATGGGGTGATCGGCGATGAGGGCGTAGAGATTCAGCGGATCTACTCTGTGGACGCCAAGACCGGAGCGGGCCGATTCCTCTCCCCCGCCGGCCTGCATGTCTATGAATTTGACTATGCCCCAGACGGGCATCATGTAGCCTACATCGCCGCCAATCCTCCGGGAGAGAATAACTGGTGGACGGCGAAGCTCTACGTCCAACCGATCTTGAGCGGCGCGCCGAAGGTCGTCCTGGATCCCGCCACCGTCTCCGGATCGCTGCATGGTTTGCAGATCGCGGTGCCGCGCTACTCCCCGGACGGCAAAAACATCGCCTTCATCGGCGGGCTGATGAGTGACCAGGGTTCAACCGGCGGCGACGTCTACGTCATCCCCAGCAAGCCTGGCTCGGCCGCCAACGAAGCGCCAGTGGACGTCACGGCGAACATCGACGGCACTCCTTGCTTTGAGGGCTGGCTGAACCGCCGGGTGATCGGCTTTGTCGAGGACCGCCGCGGCCACCTTCTGCTCTCCAGCTACAGTATGGACAGCCGGAAGCCTGCTGGCGCTGCGCACGACCTGGGCACGGTCTCCATCTCCGGAGGGACTATCAAGGACGCGGCCTGGACAAGATTGGCCAGTGGCATGGCGTTTGTGAAGCGGGGACCGGCGCTGCCGCCGGAGATCTGGGCCGGCCCTTGGGACAATGTTCAACAGGTGACACGCCTCAACCAGAACATCAAACTGAACCCGCCCCGGTTTGAATCCATTGAATGGACCAACGAGAGCTTCAGTGTCCAGGGTTGGCTCACCTTTCCCAAGAACTACGACCCGGCCAAAAAGTATCCGCTCATCGTCGAAGTCCACGGCGGCCCCTCCGCCTCCGCCGGCCCCCGGCCCGAAACCATGTGGTCGGAGCAGGGCTACTTCGTGCTGGCACCCAACCCGCGCGGCTCCTTCGGGCAAGGAGAGAAGTTCGTCCAGGCCAACCGCAAGGACTTCGGCTACGGTGACCTGCGCGACATCCTCAAGGGAATGGATACCATCGAGTCCAGGTACCCCATCGACAAACAGCGTGAAGGGATCACCGGATGGAGCTACGGCGGCTTTATGACCATGTTCGCCGTCACCCAGACTCATCGCTTCCGCGCCGCTGTGGCCGGAGCCGGCCTCTCTGACTGGCTCTCTTACTACGGGGAAAACTCCATTGACCAGTGGATGATTCCGTTCTTCGGAGCCAGTGTTTACGACGATCCGGCGGTCTATGCCAAGTCCTCCGCCATCAACTACGTCAAGAACGTCAAAACCCCCACGCTGGTGGTGGTGGGTGATCGCGACGGGGAGTGCCCGGCGCCCCAGTCCTTCGAGTTCTGGCACGCCCTGCGCGATCTGGGCGTCAAGACGGAGTTGGTGGTCTACCCCGACGAAGGCCACGCCTTCCGCAACCCGGCCCATATCCGCGACGTCGCGGCGCGGTCGATCGCGTGGTTCGCAACCAACATGCAGGCTCAACCCTGAGGTTGCCGGCCGAACCGGACGCCCTCTGAAGGGACGGGGACACCCGCCGCTTCCTGCCCGGGACAGAGCCGGGACGACCCTGGCTGCTGTTGATCCAGCGTCTTCTTCGGCCCTGATCGTTGCAGAAATCTCCCTCGGTTGGAGGTTTTCCTGCGCTCCCGATTTGCTACAGGACCGTCGAACCTTTAAACTGGAAGCTCGAAAGTTATCTTCAGTTGACGGTATGACCGTTCAGCTTTCGTTCTGGTTGAACGGGGAGGTCCTTAGTGCGGTTGTTTCTTTCGAAAAAGGTGCGTCGTTTCAGCGGTCTCGCAGCTCTGCTCCTCCTTACGCTTCCCCTGGGCCTGTCCGTGACTGGCTGTGCTCATCACTCAGCCCCCTTGGTGTACTGCAATGCGGGCGACTCCGGTCCAGTCGTAGGCCAGGTGGCTTACATCGTGTTAGAGGGGACGACCCTGGCGACGACCGGAGAGAGCCTGAACTACGCCGAGATGGGCGTGACGCTATCGGCGACGGCCTACGATTGTCATCACAATTCGGTTTCGGTCAAAGCCTTTACCTACGGCAGCACCAGCAGCTTTGAGAATAACGTCAACGGCGGCCCGATCTTCGCCGACATCAACCCCTCCAACGGCCAGGTCTGCGGTGGAACCTGGAACCGCTTCACTGGTGGTGGAATTGCGGATTACACCATTTGCACTCCTCCCAGCCCTTTGCCCACCCAGCATGTGGCGCAAGTAACGGCAGAAGCTGACGGAGTGGTCAGCAACGCGATTGATGTTTACGTCCATCCTGTGGTCACGGGGGTGGTGCTTGGCCCAGCCTCAAAATCCTGCGCCGCCGGCACAGATCAAGGCAGCGACTGCTGTCCCAATGATACGGTGGGCACGCCCGTGCCGACCCCGGCCGGAGTGGTGGACGGCAGCAAATGTATCTCACAGAATCAGGTAGGCCAACTGGTCGCCCGGGTCTACGATAACGGCGGCACAACCGGAAGCGCGGCTGACAACATCACCTGCCAGGTGGGCCACCTCACCTTTGGCGCCCAGACCTCCGGCATCGTCTCCATCGATCAGAATGGAGCGGCGACGGCGCAGATGCCGGGTTCAACCGTCATCACTGCCACCATTGCCAACTCCGCCACAGCCAATAACGCCGGCATCTTCGCCACCTGCCCGCCCGCATCGATCACGCTCGAGAATCCTGACAATCCCTCCTCCTCCACCGTCAACGTTCCAATCTTGACCGAACAGCCGCTAGACACAAGAGTTCTGGACACCAACGGAAACGTCATTACCGGCCTTAGCCTGGAGTTCAACTCCACCAACCTGCAGGCCATTCCGACTGCAGCCGGCGGCTCAGTCACCCCGCAGTTTCCGGGCTCAGTGAACGTTACTGCGGTATGCCAGCCCTCCTCATGCAACCCTGCTCCTTTCAGCCAGCTTGGGCTGTATGGAACCGGCAAGGCCATCACCTCCAATCCCATCACGGTGGTCGCTTCCGGCACTAGCAGCACCGTGGTCTACATGGGCAGCACAGCTTCGCAGTTCGTCGCCTTCCGGGACTTCACTACCAACGAGACCAGTTCGCTCATCGATCTGCCCTTTGTGCCAAACTCCATGGTGATGAACCTGGCTGGCACGGAGATTTATTTGGGCAGCCAGGAAGGTTTGATGACCATCGCGACGTCCAGCAACAGCGTCTCGCCGGCCGACCAGAACATCCAGGGTGAGGTTCTCTCCGTATCGCCCGATGGAAGCATGCTGGTGGTAACGGATCCTCCTCTGCAGACCATCTCTTTGATTTCGACCTCCACGATGGCGGTGATCAGCAGCTACACCGGCGTCGGCACCAGCGCCTCATGGTCCATCGACAACCAGGCGGTTTACGTCACCACCACCACCAACCAGGTTCTGACGTACTCGAAGTACACTGACTGGCAAGTAGCTTCCGCCGACGAGATCTACTCAGCCACCACTGTAACCGTACCTGGCATCGGGGCGTTCTTTGCCGGGCCGACCACCACGGAAGCACGCAGCTACTGCCCATCCACCACCATTTCCTCCGCCGCACTGCCACCGACCACGGCCAACTCCTTCATCCCGCTGGTCTCGACGAACCCTGTGGCCACCGACCAGCTCGTCGCCACCAATAACGGGACGCACATTGTCGGCGCTCACGCCAATGGCACTTCCTCCACCCTCACAGACATCGATGTGACGCTGCCTCTACCACCCACCAACCCCACCTCTGGAGTCAACTACGGTTGCCCGATTCCACCAGCGGCTCAGCCTTCCACCACCTACTTTCCGACCACCGTCAACGGACCGTTACCGCTCAGCGGCATCAACGCTGCCAGCATCACCGGACTCCAGGCCTCCACCAACTCTGAAGCAGTCTTCGTCAACTACACCCTCCCAACGACCGCAAAAACCGGAGCCGGCATTCTGCCTCTCTACCTGCCTCCGGCCACCGGCACTGGGCCTGGGACGCTCAATCTCCTTACCCTGAGCAATGGAGCCTCCGCCTCATCGGCCCCCGAATCCGGGGTCTTCAGCACGGATAACTTCACCTACTACGTGGGCACGGGCTCCAGCGATGGACTCTCAGCCGACAATGATGTCCATGAGATTACCCTGACCTACCCGGCCGGCGGTCCACCGACGGCGGTTGAAAAACCCGGAGCAATCATCAGCCCCCAACTCCCCCTGGAGAACGGATCCGGATATGCTCCCGTCAACCTCATCGCGCAGTACCCGAAGAAGACACTCAACTAACCGTCGAGAAATGCAACGCGCCGAAGCTGACTGCTTCGGCGCACTTTTCTTGTCTGCTGCAACGCAGGGCATTTGATCCCGGTGACTATCGGACGAGCCGGATCAGCATCCGTCTGGCCTGAGACGGCCTAATAGGCGTCGCCGCCGTGCGTCGTGTCCAGGTTTTCAAACCGGGTGAAGTCGGAAAGATAGGCCAGTTGCACGGAGCCGGTGGGACCGTTGCGCTGCTTGGCGACGATAATCTCCGCCTTGCCCTTCAGATCCTCGTTCTCGCGATCGTAGTACTCCTCGCGGTGGATAAACGCCACCACATCCGCATCCTGCTCGATCGAACCGGATTCCCGCAGATCGCTGAGCAGCGGCTTCTTGTCGCCCGTGCGCTGCTCGCTGCCACGGGAGAGCTGCGAGAGCGCGATCACCGGCACGCCCAGCTCCTTGGCTAGCCCCTTCAGGCCGCGTGAGATGCTGCTCACCTCCTGCGTCCGGTTCTCAAATCGCTTCTGGGAGCCGGTCGTCGACCCGGTCATGAGCTGCAGATAATCGATCACCACCAGATCCAGCGCTCCCTCCTGCTGGCGCAGGCGGCGTGCCTTGGCCCGCATCTCAGCCAGAGTAATGCCGGGCGTGTCGTCGATGAACATCTTGGAGTTCATCAGCCGGTCCAATGCGGCCATGAGCTTTCCCTTGTCCTCACGGGGGATGAAGCCGGTCTGCAGCTTGCGGCTTCCCACCAGCGCTTCGCTGGCCAGCATGCGGCGCAGCAGCGACTCCTTGCTCATCTCTAGCGAGAAGACCGCGACGACCTTTCCGTCACGAACCGCGCAGTTCTGAGCGATATTGATCGCCCACGCGGTCTTGCCCATGCTCGGCCGGGCCGCGATGATGATTAGCTCAGAGTTCTGCAGGCCGCTGGTCATCTTGTCGAACTCGATGTAATGGGTAGCCAGGCCTGTGACCTCGCGGCCCTGCTCATAGAGCGCGTCGATGCTGCCAAAGGAGTTGGCGACGATCTCCGGAATGTTCGAGAAGCCGCGCTGAATGGCGGAGTCGGCAACCTCGGCCAGCCG
>JAJYZE010000096.1 GCA_021800195.1 Acidobacteriota bacterium | reverse complement strand
CCAATAAGCGAGCCGCGAAGCGGGCAGGGCGATTGAGACAGTCTTTGTTTGGCCTGGGTCCAGCGCGACGCGCTGGAAGCCTTCAAGTTCCTCGCGAGGACGCGAGACCGCCGAGTGCAGGTGCTCTGCATAAAGCTGTACAACCTGGTCGCCCGCGCGGTTGCCGGTGTTGGTCACGTCCACACTCACTATCACCGTGCCATCGCTGGCAAGGCGCTGTGAACTGGTGCGCAGATTCGCGAACCTGAACGTTGTATAGCTGAGACCGAAACCGAATGGATACAGTGGCTGGCCCTTGAAGTACATATAGGTGTACCCGTCGCGAATGTTGTAGTCCATGCGCGGTGGAAGCTGATCGGCGGATTTGGGCCAGGTGCGGACAAGATGGCCACCCGGATCGTAGTCGCCAAAGAGAACCCTGGCCAGAGCCGTGCCTTCATCCTGCGAGGAGTGAGCCATCGTCAGGATCGCCGGGACATTGGCCTCGCTCCAATTGATCGTAAAAGGAAAGCTGGTGATGAGCATGACCACGGTCTTCGGGTTCTTGATGAAGACCTGCTTGACGATCTGCTCCTGCGCAAGGCTCATGCTTTCGCGGTCGCGGCCTTCGCGCCCGTCGCTGGGCACGGTGCAGGGAAGGGTAATGCCGCCTCCTTCCGCGGGCGTGCTGTACCATGCGTGAGCCTGGTCGCCACAGGTGGGATTGTTGCCGATGACGACAACGGCAACGTCGGATTCGCGGGCCGCTTTGAGCGCCGCGTCTTCTCCGTCTGGCGTGTCATAGGCGGCAAAGTTCACCTTCACGGTAGGGCCAACCTCGCTGCGTATTCCCTCAAGAGGCGTGATGGCGTATGGCGGTGTGCCTCCGTACCAGTCCCAGTGAACCACGTCGGCGAGTGGCCCGATGACGGCGATGGACTTGATCTTGGACTTGTCGAGCGGCAGGAAGTTGTCCTTGTTCTTGAGGAGCACGACGGATTCAAGCGCCATCTTCTCTGACACCGAGTGGTCGCGGTCGGTGTTCCAGGGTGCGGGTGAGTCCTTGATGCCGGTGTAAGGCACCATCGCGGGCGGATCGAGCAGGCCGAGCTTGATCTCGATGCGAAATTTGCGGCGCAGCGCGTTGTCGATGTCGGACTCCGTGAGTGAGCCGTCTTTCAGCGCCGCTTTCACCTCGTCCCTGTAGCGGTCGAGGAATTGGTTGACGCCAGCCTTGATGCAGGCGACCACGGCGGCTTCCTGGTTGGGGAAGGCGTGGCGCGGGTTGACGAGAAGCTTCACGGCTCCGCCATCGCTTGAAATAACGTCAACCCCCCATTTATCGATCAGAATTTTGCGTAGCACGGGATTCACGGCCATGGGAGTTCCGTTCCACGCGTTGTAGGAGGCCATCACGGCTTTGGCGCCGCCATCAAGGAAAGCCATTCGGAAGGGAACCGAGTAATACTCCCAGAAGAGGCGCTCGTCAAAGTTGGAAGAGGAGCTATTGCGGTTGTTCTCATTCTCATTGGCCAGGAAGTGCTTAAGAAGAGCGGCGGCTTGCCAGTACTTCGGATTGTCGCCCTGCAGGCCATGAACAAAGGCGGCCGCCATTGTTCCGTTGAGGATCGGATCTTCGCCGTAGACTTCTTCGCTGCGTCCCCAGCGTGGATCTCGATCAAGATCGGACTGCGGTCCCCAGAGCATGAGGATCTGGCGGTTGTACTTCGCCGTCTGGGTGATGAAGCGAGCGTCGTAGCCTTCAACACCGGCAGCTTCGCGGACAAGGTCAGGATCCCATGTGGCTCCCATGCCCGGCGGTTGTGGGAATTGCGTGGTTGTGATGGGCTCGCGGCCGAAGCGCGCCTGGCGCTGCACAACGCCGTGAATGCCCTCGGAGCTGCCGATGTTGGGGACGCCGAGCCGTGGTACGCCGGTGTTGGTGCCGAGGCAGTCGATCTTCTCGTCGACGGTCATGAGCGAGAGCAGATTGCCGATGCGCTGATCCGTGGAAAGGCTGGGATCGTCGAATGGAAAGTGTTTGAGATGCCATTGATCCACCTCCGGCGGTCTCTGGTGGCGATTTTGCTGGGCCATGCCAGGAGCAGCGGCAAGCACAGAGATGCAAATCAGAAAGGCTATAAACTCATTGATCGTAAAGCTAGCTTTCTTAGTTGTGAGACAAATCCTGGACTCAGGAGTTTGGAACACATTGCCTCCGGAAACGACGCACCTGACTGGATTGCGAAACCTGAATATCAGGCAGCATGCCGTTTGTGTAGTAAATTCATTATCCAGGGAATCGTATCATAGAAAGCACATTAGCATGCAATACACAACAAAACATCCATAGAGATCTTTCGCCGCCGAATTCAGTCTGCAGCTACTGCTCTAGTAGCGAAAAACATCGCGAATATGAAAAATGTGACTTCGAGTGATTGAGAGGTCATAATTCATGAAACAACGCATGCTGCAACTGCCACGTGCGTATTACAGAAAGAAACAGATCGGACAATAATACTTTGACGGTAATACTTTGACGGCGTAATGAATGGAAGCGGAGGATAGACAAGCAGGAAAGCATGCATCAGGAACCTCTTCCATGAGTATGTTGGTCGCAGTCAGATGAAAGTTATCGTTAAAAGGGCATCTTCTGAAGATTCTCTTGCTCAGCATGGCTGAAGATAACAACACCTAATCGTCATCTTGTATGCCCTGAGTTGGAGAATCTTTTGGATCAGCCTGCTCAACCATACTCGCCCCAAGCGTCGCCAGATCAAGCCTTCACCGATCTAGACCGGCATCTGCTGGATGAGTTGAGGCCAAATAATCCCAATGCATCTTCCCCGATCTGCTCTGGCCTATTAGATAGTCAGACTCTCCCGGCTGTGTGGCTATCTCGCCGGGGACGCGATCCACCACCGGCAATACTATCATCTGGAGAGGGCTACTCCGACTCACGGACGTCAAACTCGGCCTAATCATCGGAGCGCAACTTGTGGGCGATTGAAAGCTGGAATACACGATTACAGTGAATCAGACGTTTTGGTAAAATCTGTCATTCGTGCGTACCGCGCTGTCTCCTGGCAGGGAGAAAGACAGACCACGAACCTGTCCCAATCGCTGTGCGAGTGTGGCGTTCGCAAGCCCCTCTGGCTGATTGCGGTCTGGGTCGTTTACAAGGCAGATTATTGGGCAACTGGGGAAACGAAGAATATGTGGTCGCAGTGTGTGCTATCCCTGTCACGACCAAAGAGGTGCGTAGCTGTCTCCTTGCAAGACCGAGAGTTTAGAGTCAGAGGCGGTTGATAAGATCAACAGCCCCGGCCAATCCATCGGCCGAGGCTGTGCTCTTTGGCGGAACTATCGTCTAGAACTGCAGTCGCAACGTCAACTGGATCTGACGGGGTGTGTTGTGCGACGAAAGCATGTTCTCGAGGCCATTCGTTGCATCTGGGTTGTTATAGCCCTGCACGTTGAAGGCGTTGAATACGTCCATGTTGAACCGAAGCAGCGCCGATTCCGTCAGCGGGAAGACTTTGAACGCCGAGAGATCGACATTGTAGTTCATCGGCCCGTTCAGAAACGTCTTTTCCCAGGGGTTGACGCCCCGCGGGCCGGGCGAGAAGCCTTGGACATCCGTGGTCCCGCCCAGCAGATTTAGCTGCACGTCGTTCGTGTTGTAGTACTGGTCCTGGGGCGTTCCGCAGGTTGTCGCAGGGTTGTAATTCGTATCGATGGGCTGTGCATAAGGTGTCCAGCTTGCCGGCAGTCCGTTCACAACCGTGCTGCAGCCGCTCGACGGCAGATTCGACGGAGCAATATATCCATTAAACCACTGGAATGCCTCGATACACGTGCCGCTGCGGCAATCGGTAACCTTGTGTGCGTGCTTGTAGGTATGGATCGCGCTCGTCGGTCCCCAGTTTGAGCTGCCAACCTGGAAGTCCTGGGAAGTGACGGATCCAAAGCCGGCAAGTTGGAAACCTCCCACCAGTTCGTTGAGGAAACGGTTGGCGTTGCTCAAATACCGCTTGCCACGCCCGAAGGGCAGGTCCAGTATCCAGTTAAATTGAATATCTTGTTTTGGCACGGCGGTGTCGAGTGCGTAGTTTTCATAGACATTCAGTTGATGCCAGGATTCGTAGGATGCGATGTCACCTGGCCGCTGCGGCGGCATCACGGGCGCAGTAATCGGCGAAGAATTGGGAACCGGCGTCATGGTGCCCAGCCCGGAATTGACATAGTTTTGCGCGGGGTAGACGGGCGTCATTACGTTTGCAGCACCTTGGTAGTCACTACCCACACGGAGGGGCTTGGACCACACATAGAAGATCTGATAGGCAAGCCCTTTATGGTACAGCCTCTGGTAGTTCACTTCCAGCTCATTGTCGTTTGACCAGCCGCTCTTCTGGAGAGAGTTGAGGCCTCCCCCCCACGTCGTCTGGTCGTAGGGGCCGGTTGCGGTGGCCTGAAAGGTGGGCGAACCGATTGTGGTTCCCTGCGGGGGTATCGTGCCGGTCATGATCTCCCACGCGTAAGTGGAGGGATGGTTGTTGAACAAGTATGACTGGAGCAGGTTGGAGCCGTGTGTCCAGACCCAGCTGACCCGCAATGCGGAGTTGCCTTTAAGCGGCTGCTCGATGGTGAAGTTTGTCTCGGTGACAACCGTTGGCGGCATGTCAACGGCAAGAGTGGTTGGCCCAACCCCCGGCAGAATGGCCGTGGTCGAGGTGCTGTCTACCACGTTGGTGGTGTTGACTCCCATTACGTTCGGCTGCGGGTTCCGGAGGAGGTAGTTCTTGATGCCGTCGGGAGACTGGGCTGGGGCACTGTAGTTCTGGACATATTTGGCCGCAAAGGGCGGAGACGACACCGTGCCGCCGAAGAGGGTGCGCACCGGGGTGGGATAGAGATACCGGCCGTAGCCGCCGCGGATCACCGTGCCGTGCTTGCCGCCAAACGGCTGATACGCAAAGCCTAAGCGCGGCTCAAAGTTCAGATTGTAGTTGCGGATCCCATTGGAGGGTATCCCTGCCTGCGAAAAAGTCTCGATCTTGACACCGATATCCTCCAAGTTGGTAATGATCGGCTGGGTCGTGTAGCCCCTGGCGATCAGTTGCTGCGGCGTGCTGGCCAGCGCCAGAGCGTCGTTCTTCAGATCGAAGGTGTTCATCAGTCCATACTTCATCCAGGGGGCCGGATGGGCTTCGTAGCGCAGACCCAGGTTCCAGGTCAGATTCCGCGTCATGTGGTAGTCGTCCTGGAAATAGAGGTCAAGCTCCATGTCATGGAGGTGCTCGTACGGCGGTTCCAGGTTGACATTGTAATTATTGGCCGCACCCAGAAAGGCATCGCCATTTGGGTCGCCAATGTGCGGCAGACCTGTGTAATTCTTGCCCGTCGCAGTGTTGTATAAACCCGTAGCCTGGTTGGTGAACGCCACCTGGTCGGCCAGTCGGGAGGGCAGGTATCCAAATCGCTCATGCCGGTAGCGGCCTCCAAACTGCATCTGGTGCCGTCCCATTGTCTTGGTCAGGTTCTCGTCCAGATTGGTGACTATCTGGCTAATTCCATAACTGAACTGCGTACCGTAGATGAAGTTGATCAAGTTGTTGCCAAAAATCGGGAAGCCCGCTTCGCCGAAGTTGTTGGGCAGGCCCAGCATCTTCTCATAATTTACGGCCACCGGGCCGCCGGGATAATTGTGCTGGCTGAACCACTGGTTGCTCAGGACCGTTTCTGAAAAGAACGTGGGCGAGAAGATGTGCGTATAGCCAATCGCCGGGGCGAAGTTCGCTGTCGGGTTGTACGCTTGACCGACCGCATTCGGCGCGAAGCCGTCGGCCCCGCCCAGCGCCGGCGAGTTGTCCTGATTTTGCAATTGATGGCTCACACTCAGGTTGTTCGTGTAGCGCAGGTAGGCGCGGTTATTCTCGTTGAAGACGTGGTCAAGACGGAAGGTCCAGGTTGGAATTATAGTCAGGAGCTCATTGGGCCCTTGCAGATTCGGCGCAACGAGAGGGTTCTCTGTCAAGTTCGGCAGCGGGGTGATATCGTTGACGATCTTCATCGTCGGAGATTCACGGCTGATGGGAATCTGATCATTCGCAAGGGGCTTGCGGCAAAATGGGTTGGGTTTGCCGGTCGCCGGACAAATTGCCGAGCCGGAGTTATACGTCGTCGCCGGATCGTAGAGCTGGACGGGCGTCGCGAGGCTGAGAAGCGCGCTGAAGTCGCCGTTCCGCATCGCCTGCGTCGTCACATGAAAGAGCTTGCTGCTGGCGCTGGCCAGTGAGTACCTTTCATAGGCCAGGAACCAGAAGCTCTTGTTCTTCCCGTGGTAGATGTGGGGAAGAACGATGGGTCCGCCCGCGGAGAGGCCCCACTCATTGCGGATGTACTTCGGCGCCGAGAAGTTCGCCGGGTCCTGGCGCGACTTGGCAATACCAATGGCGTTGTTGCGCGCCGTCTCAAAAAGAGCGCCGTGCAGCCGGTTGGTACCCGATTTCGTGGTGATGATGACTGTGCCTGGCGATGCGAATTGCGCACCCGCAGCAGTCGTATTGACCCGAACCTCCTGGATCGCGTCCGGGTCGGGCTCCTGAGCTTGCGCGGTGTTCGTACCGCCAAACTGGCGGTTGTCCAAAGGCGCACCGTCCGCAACATAAGACACAGAAGCACCCTGTATGCCGTTCAGCATGGTGCCGCCGGTGCTGCCGCCTTCCAGGCCCGGCGTGGTCATGTTCAATAGGGTCGACAATACCCGCCCATTCATCGGAAGCTGGTTGATCCTCTGATTTTCCAGCGTCGAAGTGATAGTTCCGTTGTCGGTCGTGGTCAGTTGCACCAGATTTGCAGAAACCTGCACCTGTTGCGTCACCGCTCCCGCACTCATCACCGGATTAATCACCGCGGCCTGCGACACCAGAAGCTGGATTCTGGTTACGTACGTCTTCATATTCGGCGCGCGGACCGTTATCTTGTAGGTGCCCGTGAATAAACCCGGTACCTGGTAAAAGCCTACGGAGTTGGATTTTGTATCGGCCGCTACATTGGTCGCCAGGTTGACCACGTGGATCGCGGCTCCCGGAATTACCGCTCCGGTCGAATCCATTACGGTGCCTTGAATCGATCCCGCCCCGCTCTGGGCAATGGCACTGCCTGCTGAAAATACCACCGCGCCCACCACGGAAACCGCGGCTATCAGTCTGATGGATTTGCTCAATATTCGCTTCAAATGCATGGTCAAGCTTGTCACTGGATCCCTCCTAAAACATATGTGTGTGTCTCACACCTAAATGTCGATGTTAAATACTTCGATGTCGCATTGCATGGAAGACACGAATCTTACCCATCGTCCACCAAATGAACTACTGGCTCATACTAGAAATCATGGCGGCAATCATACGGATCTCTTCCATTGCTTGTCAAGATCAATTTCTACAGTCCGCCTTTTCTCGCTGCGATAGCAACCCTAAACCATTGCACTCTGGCCAATTACACTTCCGTAACGGTGCGTAGATGCGACATACAACAAAAGGCATATGCCTTGCTGGGATTCTATGTCCAAGAACTCGAATCAAACACAGCGCGTTGTTCCCTGCTTCGGGCTGCTCAAGTCAGCACGCGAGCGCATGCGCACGCAGAAGAGGAGTTTGGTTCCGAATCTGCCACCTGCCTCTCATGGGGATGCTCTCGGTGCTCACAGGAAGGTGAGGCCCCGTTGGATCAGCAAATAACCTGCGGCTTTCGCTTCACTGACCAGCGCCATTATTGCTGCCTCCGTGGCTCTAACCTTCATATCTCTCAGGGGCTGACTTTTCGGTGAGCGGCAGAGTGGAACCGACCAGGAGAGTAGTTTCCCGGCAAGAAGTGAACCAGAGGCGGGGCAGCGCTTACGCGGAGGGGCTCTTTCAGTGCCGAAGTTGGATTTGGAGCATAGCTGCGCCGGAGCTCTTGCGCGGCTGAAGTGGAAAAGTCTATCGAGTAGTCTTTGACGCTCAGCAGCGCTGAGCGTCAAAGACCCGGGCGTAGATGTGCTTCCACGGATAAAAGGAATGCATCTCCAGCCACACGCGCCGGACGCTGATACCGACCAGGGCGCCGATCTTGAACAGCTTGAGCCGGATGGTATCCACCTGCGCCTCGGCCCACTCGGTGCCCCACGGCCCTCGCCGAGAGTCACCAGAGCCTGCTTTACTTCTACCCCTAAACACTGTGCTGAAAAAGTGTCAGCTATGGTTCATCAAAATTGCGGAAGAGCCCACTTCTCATTAACGCCAAGGACCCCACGTCTCTTTGCCCGTGATGAGTCTGCGCTCTCCTGAAAAGACGATGCATCAAGACTCCTTGAGCGCCCCGGGAGCGTTGACCATACCGCGCTTCCGGCAGATTTCTTCCAGTTGAGCCCGGAGCCCCGCTTTCAACGCCGCTGCGCGGCTATCGTCGGCGAGGTTGTGCAATTCCCGAGGATCGACCTGATAATCGTAGAGTTCTTCACCTTCGGTACCTTCTTTCCAGGAAGTGTAGCGATAGCGCTCGGTCCGAATGGAGTAACCCATGATTCCACCTGGGGGAAGATTTTTAAAAGTTCCAGGGCTACGGTAGATCTGGGAGACTGCGGGACGATCCCAAACCGCATCCGGATTGGATAAAAGTGGAACAAGACTCTGCCCCTGAAGATTGGACGGAGATCCACTCAATCCGCACATCTCTACCAGCGTCGGGTAAATGTCCAAATGCTCCACCGTTCGCGAGCATGTCTGACCGACCGCCTCGACACCCGCCCCACCAATCATCAGAGGCACATGCACTGCCGGCTCGAAGAGTGACTGCTTTTCCCATTGGCCGTGCTCGCCAAGCTGCCATCCGTGGTCAGCCCAGAAGACGATGGTGGTGTTTTCTGCCAGGCCCAATCTATGCAGAGCATCAACCACGCGGCCAACGTTTGCGTCTACGAAACTAGCCGCCGCATAGTACGCTCGGATCGCCTCACGGCATTCACGGACTGTCATGCCCATGTTCGCTTTCTTTGTGTGATAACCCCATTCGGGAGCTATACGCATTTCATCAGGGCTAAAAGGCGTCGCTTGGATTTCTTCCAATGGATACATATCGAAATACTGAGAGGGAACGATCCAGGGAACGTGCGGCTTATAAAAGCCAACGCCAATAAACCAGGGATCGTCCGGCTGCTTCTTCCGATTTTCCAGAAATGCAATTGCCGCGTCGGCAACAAGGTAATCCGTATGCAGTTCTTGGCCGGATCTAGATTCATGCATCGCAATACAGGCACCTAAGCCACCGCCACCTGGTACTTTCGCGCCTATTGGATCTCCCTGACCCGGCCAACAATCAGGACCGCAGCCGGGAGTACTGATTTTGCCTTCCTCCCATCTCGTTGCGAAATGCAAATTCTGAGGGGTGAAGTGCGTAAGCAATGCTTCTTCCTTGACGTGGTCCACACCCGCTGGGTTTGCCGTCTCGCTCCAACTGGGAGGGTCATCCAGACCAGACGTACCGATTTGCTCTGGGTTGCCGTAGTGATAGATCTTAC
>JAJYZE010000095.1 GCA_021800195.1 Acidobacteriota bacterium | reverse complement strand
TGGAGATGGAAGCCATGACGGCGGCTGCAGTGGCGGCGCTTACGGTCTATGACATGACCAAAGCTCTGGATAAGGGCATTCGGATTCGGGAGGTGGCGTTGGTCGCCAAGAGCGGCGGCAAGAGCGGCGGCAAGAGCGGGGATTACCGGCGACCGTGATCCTGCCGCGCGAGCCATGGCGCAGGCCTATTGTGCCGCAGCCATTCCGTCGCCAGGTTCTGAAAGCCCGGAAAGGGATGACGGCTGAGACCCTTCCGCATCTACCGAGCGTGGGCCAGGATGAGGCAGAAGGCGCCGTCGGAGTCCTGGAAGCTGCGCCGGGGATGGAAGCCGGCGCGAATGAGCAGATCGTCCAGGACTCCGCTGCGGAACTTGTAGCTGTTCTCCGTATGGATCGTCTCCCCGGCTGCGAAGGGGATGCGGTGCGGTTGTCCCCCGGCGGGGATCTCAATGGTCTGGCGGATGCGACTCTGCAGATGCATCTCGATGCGGCTCTCGGCAGTATTCCATCGAGCGAGGTGCTGGAAGCTGCTGGGAGTGAAGTTGGCCCCCAGCTCGCGATTGAGACGGACGAGAATGTTGCGATTGAAGGCCGCAGTGACGCCGGCGGCATCATCGTAGGCGCGGAGAATGGTCGAGACCGGTTTGCGGTTGTTAGGAGCCAGATCGGCGCCGAGCAGAAGAGCGTCCTTGCGCTGAAGGCGGGAGCGTAGACGGACGAGAATCTCTTCTGCCTCGACTGGAGAGAAGTTGCCGATGCTGGATCCGATCCAGAGAACCAGCCTGCGAGGCCGGAGAGTGGCGCTGAACGAGGATCTCTGTGCCGCGAAAGACCCGTGCGGGGCAACGTTTTGGGCAGGCTTCAGGGAGTAGTTCCCACTGACGTAGTTGGCGGCCTGGGGTAGTACCGTGAGGCCGGGCATGGCGGCGGTGAGGGCCTCAGCGGCCTTGGCCATGGCGGTGGGGCTGACGTCGATGGGCTGATAGAGCAGCCGCGGTTGAACTTCGATCGCGGCCTGCAGCAGCAGGCCGGTTTTAGCGGAAGAACCTGCGCCGAGTTCCGCGATTGTAAAGGGAGTGGGTCGGGGGAGTGGAGCGTCGTGGACGCCGGGAAAGAGAAACTCACGCAGGATCTCCCTGGCGTGGGCCGCAAGCAGGGAGCGTTCGGTACGAGTGAGATAGTATTCGGGCAATTCGGTGATCTGCTCGAAGAGGTCAGAACCCTGCTGGTCATAGAAGAGCCATGGAGGAAGGGATCGGGGCTGGGAGGTGAGTCCGCGGAGAGCCTCGTTACGGATGGCGTCCGCGAGGCTGTTCGGGCTCCCGTCTGGGCTCACGGCTGGGCCGCCATTTGGAAACACACTCCAAGCAGACTGATTGGCAGAGATCGAAGCCTTCATCGTTAACCGACGCCTCGTCGAACAACAGGTTGGGGTGGGGAGAAGACGGAATCTCGCTCCCGGAGGAGAGCAGCCAATCCCAAGGGAGAAGCCCTATGAAGCATCGCGAGCCAGTCGCAAGCCGCTGAACTGCCAACGGGTGGAGGGCGAAAAGAAGTTGCGGTAGGTAGCACGGATGTGCGCCTCGGGAGTGACGCAGGAGCCGCCGCGGAGAACCATCTGGGAGCTCATGAACTTGCCGTTGTACTCCCCCAGAGCTCCTGGCAGAGGTCTGTAACCGGGATAGCCGGTGTAGGGCGATTGGGTCCACTCCCAGACATCGCCAAAGAGCTGTTGGGGCTCGCTGAGGCCGAAGGAGGCGGGTTGGGGATGAAGCTGTCCGGACTCGATGAAGTTTTGGGGGCTCCCTCCTGAGTCTGCCGCCCCCCCTGCAGAGGTTCTGCCCTGGCGGTTAGGGCCTTCTTCTACCCTGGACGCGACGTACTCCCACTCGAACTCGGTGGGCAGGCGATAGCCGGACCATCGGGCAAAGGCATCCGCCTCAAAGTAGCTGAGGTGACATACCGGAGTCTCCGAGAGCTGGCCCAGAGGGAGAAGACCACGCAGGGTGAAGACGCTCCATCCGGAGGGCGTGGAGGAGTCCCCCACCCAGTAGAGGGGGGCCTGCCAGGCGTTGGCCTGGACAGCGTCCCAGCCCTCGGAGAGCCAGAGTTCGGGACGGGCATAGCCGTCGTCTTCAATAAAGGCGAGATATTCAGCGCAGGTGACCTCGCGCGAGGCCAGATGAAAGGGCGCCAGGTACACGCGGTGACGGGGGGTCTCATTGTCGAAGACGAAGGCATGAAGCTCATGCGGGTCGAGATTGGCTCCGATCTCCACGATGCCGGGGCGGAGTGGCGACCCCGGGGTGAAGCTGAGCCAAAGCAACGGCGGTGCCATGGCTTCGGCGAGACCAGCGCCGCTGAGGCCACCGGCGGCGGATTCGGAGCGATGACGAGCGGTGCCGTAGGCCGGGCGGAGCGGGTTGGTGAAGAAAGCGTGCTTGATGTCGGTAGCTGCCAACTCCAGATGCTGCTGTTCATGCTCGATGCCCAGGACGATGCGGCGCTGGGACTCGTCATCCGGGATACAGCAGAGCAGACGCTCGATCGCGGCATCCACGTGGCGGCGATAGGCCAGGATCTGCTCCAGAGAGGGTCGGGAGAAGGAGGAGCGCAGCTTCTTCTCCGGCATCTCTCCCAGGGCGCGGTAATAGGAGTTGAACAGAGAGCGGAAGCGGGGATCAAAGGGCTGGTAACCGGCAATAAACTCGCAGAGGACAAAAGCTTCAAAAAACCATGTGGTGTGGGCCAAATGCCACTTGACTGGAGAGGCCTCCGAGCAGGATTGCACCATCATGTCCTCCGGGGACAGAGGAGCGGTGAAGCGGAGGGTAGCTTCGCGCACGGAGCGGAAGCGGTCAAGCAGCGCAGCAGTGCGGGCGTTCTGGGCGGAGGGATGCATTGGCTGGGTTTGCATAGATTAACTCCAGTTCCGGTTGAATGCTTCTTCCACTCGATGCGGCGCTGGCAGGAGCGCTTCACAAAGAGCCAACTCTCCAGGAGCGGAGATGCTCGGCGAGCGCGGCGTCGTTGCAATGGCGGCAGCGCCGAAGCGCGGCGATCAGCGTGTACGGAGATGTGACAAGATGGTGCGCTGGAAGTTCCAAGGAGGTGGTGAGCCGACATTCGAAGGAGACACAGCCATAGCTCTACCTGGTTCGAAGATCGAGGTCAAGAGATCGATAGCGTGGGCAACCATCGCGGAGCCGTTGGAGTCGCTCAGGAAGGGCTGCTCTCAGATTCCAGTTTACTGAACCCTGCCGGGAGCAAGTGAGAATTTTTGATGCCACATGCGTCTTCTGCGCGGCGATGCCGTCTTTGAAGTTATGGAAGCCGAACCGGCGGGAGAAGGAGCTTGAGATGCGTTGCGCAGTGAGAGATGTGTTTCTGGGGATTTTGGCAATCGGCCTGGCGGCAGGACCAGGCGCCAGGGCGCAGGGCGGCGGGCAGGGATCGTACCGTGGCCGCGGCCCGTTTGCCGGGATGCAGCGCGAGCGTGGGGAGGTGACGGCGATCAACGGCGACACGCTGACCGTGACGACGGATGAGGGAAGCACCATCCAGGTGGTCACCACCGCAAATACCCGAGTGATGAAGGGGCGCGGGGAGATGATGAAGGTCGCCGACCTCAAAGCCGGCGATGGAGTGATGGCGGCCGGGATGCTGGATGCCTCCACGCATACGCTTCATGCCGCAGTTTTGTTTGTTGTGGATGCGGCCCAGATGCAGGCTATGAAGGAGAACCTGGGCAAGACGTACATTGTGGGGCGGGTGACGGCCGTGGATCTGGACAACGCGCGGATGACAGTGGAGCGAACGGACCATGTGTCACAGACGATCGGGTTCGATGAAACGACCTCCTTCCGCAGGGGTGGCCGGATGGTGGGAGGGATGTTCGGAGCCGGGCCGGGCGGAGCCGGTTCAGGCCGATCGGGTGCGGCAACTCCCGAGCCGGGCGGCGATAGCATCACGCTGGCCGATATCAAGGTGGGCGAGATGGTGCGGGGAACAGGCTCGGTCAAGAATGGAATCTTTGTACCAACGGAGCTGGTGGTCATGGAGCGTGGACGACGCAGAGAGGGAGGCGGAGCCATGGGTGGAAGCGCTGCGCCGGTTCCGCAATAAGGCCGGCTACAAGTTGCCGAGCCCCCTGAGAACGAAGGGCAACTGACTGCGCAGTGTGGATCAGGTAAAGAAACATTCCATCCTCGGTGAGCTGCTGGCGGAACAGCGACGATCCACCAGCGGAAGGAGACGTCTACGTGGAGGCGTGCAAGATCAAAGCGACCGTCAGTGCAGCGATGGGGCTAACGGTGAGCATCATGGGGTTGCTGCTGCATGGCGCCGCAGTTCTGGCCCAGAACCCGGCTGCCCAGACTCCAGCCGTTCAGGGCTCGGCTGCGGCCGGGCGCGCCGTTCTCCAGCGCAGCTCTGCGCAGCTCACCTCTGCGGCGTCACGCAGCGCGGAGCCTGCGCCGCTCCAGGGCGTGCCCGCCAACGAAACTGCCGGCGGAGCCACTTTACCTGAGGACGGCAATCAGGGTGGGACCATTCAAGGCCGGGTGGTCGCCGGAGCCGTGGCCAAGGGCAGAGGAGTTCCCCTCCCCGGGGTCGCGATGACAGCGACCAACACGCTGACCGGACGGAAGTATGCCACCACCACGGATATCGATGGCAAGTACGCGATGGCGATTCCGCGCAATGGGCGGTACGTGGTACGGGCCGATCTGATGGGCTTCGCCACGGCCACGCGGGAGGTGGTGCTGAACGGAGTGGAGGCGCAGGCGGCAAAGCAGGGAATCAGAGTTCTGCCCGCGGTGACCGACTTTGGCTTGCAACTGGCGAGCCAGGTGGAAGAGGCGACCAGGCGAGAGGAACCGAACAGTAGCCGCAGTGCCGGATCTGGAACCCAGGGGCTCAGCCTGAGCTTGAGCAGCGAAGGCGGGCTGGATGCCACCATGGGCGAGCAGAATGCGGGTGTGGCTCTTCCAACCATGTTGGGAGCGGGCGATGAGGCGGAGGATTCTGTGACGGTGAATGGCGTTACCGGCGCGACCAACGGGTTGGCGAATCTCAGCGAAGAGGAGATTCAGCAGCGCATTCAGAACGCCATTGCGCAAGCTCGCGCCAGCGGCATGCTGCCAGCTGGAGGAAATCCCGCCACTGTGGCCGCCGGGGCGCTGGGCGGCATGATGGGCGGACCCGGCTTCAGGAGCGGACCTGGAGGCGCCGGCGGGAGGCCGGGAGGCTTTGGCGGCTTTGGCGGCTTTGGCCGCGGAGGATTCCGGAACTTCAATCCAGCGCAGCCGCATGGAAGCATCTTCTATCAGACCAGTAATGCGGCGCTTAACTCGGCCCAGTGGTCCCCTGATCTTCAGCCACAGACCAAGCCTTCCTCGTACACCAACAACTTTGGCGTGACGCTGGCCGGGTCGCCGTACATTCCAGGGTTGATCAAGCCGAACATCAGCCAGTTCATGTTTTTGAATGTGACTGGACAGAAGAATCTGAACGCCTTTCTGGGCGGACCATCGCGGGTTCCCACGGCGCTGGAGCGCCAAGGAAACTTCTCCCAGTCGACCCAGGTTGTCAACGGCGTGACGGTGCCGGTGGAGATCTACGATCCGAAGACCGGCCTGCCGGTCACGGACAATAATCTGGCCAACGCGACCACGCCCATGTCCGCCCAGGCGCTGGCGCTGTTGCAGTACTACCCGGCGCCGAATATCCCAACCAATGCGGAAGGATATAACTACGAGACGATCTCCAACGCGGGCAACAACCAGATTGCGATCAATACCCGCTATGTGCGCACGGTGGGGGGCATGGGCGGTTCGCCCTTTGCCTTCTTCCGGCAGAGGAACTCGAACCTGCCTCCATCGCTGAGGCAGAACATCAACCTCGCCTATCACTACTCGCACTCGGCCAGCGATCTGCGCAACATCTTTCTTCCTCTGGGAGGAACCACGGCGACCGACGGCAACCTACTGAGCGCGGGATACACGTTAGGCTACGGGCGGTTCACCAACCACGCCACGGTGACCTGGAACCGGCTGAACACCCAGACCCAGAATTACTTTACGAACACCTCCAATGATCCCTCCACGACGGTGGGCTTGACGATTCCAAATGCGGGCGGTGGGCTGACGGCGACGAAGTTCTATAACGGTCTGCCGACGCTGAACATCTCCAACTTTGCCACGCTCTCCAATACCACACCCACTCTGTTGACGAACCAGGCCATCAGCATCTCCTACTTTGCGGCCTATCGTCATAGCAAACACAATCTGCGTATGGGATTTGACGTTCGGTGGGTACAGGCGAACGAGATCGGCAGCAGGGATCCGCTGGGGCAGTTTACTTTTTCCGGTTACGCGACCGAGAGCCCGGCCGACCAGGCCCGAGGAAGTCGGGCGACGACTGGTTCGGGGTTTGCCGATTTTCTGCTGGGACTTCCGCAGAGTACAGCGATTGAGTCGCTGCTCAACAAGATTTATCTGCGCGAGAACGTTTTCGACTGGTTCGCTACGGATGACTTCCGGGCAGCCTCCAATCTGACGTTGAACTACGGGGTGCGGTACGAGTATTTTGCGCCCTATACCGAGAAGAACAACCGGATCGTCAACCTGGATCACAATGCGAACTTCACCGAGGTGGATCCCGTAGAGCCAGGCGGCACGGGAACGTATGAGGGCAAGTTTCCGGCGGGGCTGATCAATCCAGACCGCACGATGTATGCTCCTCGGCTGGGTTTTGCGTGGCGGCCGACGGGAGCCTCCAACCTGGCCAACGGCAACAACGTGATCGGGGAGTTGGTGGGCAAGCTGCTGCAACACTGGGTGGTGCGCGGCGGATATGGCATCAACTACAACACCGGGCAGTTTGGGACCATCGCCAGGTCGCTGGCCTACCAGCCGCCGTTTGCCATCACGCAGACCAACGATATCCCAGTCGCCAGCAGCGGGAATCCAACGCCGTCCGCCACCGGATGCGTTACCACCACTCCAACAACAACGGCTAATATGACGCTGGGTAACGGCTTTGGTTGCTCCACGGCGGAGTTGGTGGAGAACGATTATGCGGTGAACAAGAACTATCGGCTGGGGATGGTGCAGGCTTACAACCTGAATCTGCAACGGACGCTGCCGTTGCAGATCGTGATGAACCTGGGCTACAGCGGGGCAAAGGGAAGTGGTCTAGACGTTGTGGGCTCACCCAACAGCACCCCGGACGGAGTCCTGACGCCCGGGATCTCCCCCTTTTCTTATGAGACCTCGGTGGCGGGATCCCATGCCAACTCGCTGGTGGTCAGCTTTCAGAAGCGGCAACAGAAGGGGATCTCGATGGGAGTCACTTACACTTATGGGCATTCGATCGATGATGCGTCTTCCGTAGGCGGCTCAAGCGCCACCAGTGTGCAGGACTTCCGGAAGTTGTATCTGGAGGAGGGGAACTCATCGTTTGACATACGCCAGAGCGCCAGCGGCAATTGGCTCCTGGAACTTCCCTTCGGGCCCAACCGGAGGTTCTTCAACCAGGGCGGGTTCTGGTCGCGCGCACTGGATGGATTTTTACTGAGTGGGACGTTCACGTTCTCGACAGGTCAGTACTTCACTCCGTCCTACTCGGGCAGTCAGGCCGAGGCTGCTTCCGGCGGTCTGTTCACGCTGCGGCCGGACCGAGTCTTCAGTGCGCCAATCAACGGAACGGGTAGAGTGAATGACTTCTTCAACAAGGCTGCCTTCACGGCTCCGGCGGGAGAGTATGGGACGGCTTCACGCGATTCCATTGAGGGGCCAGGCACCGTTTCCGTGGATGCATCGCTCTCGCGGCTCATGCAGTTCGCCGGAACCCGCTCCCTGGAGATGCGAGTGACAGCCGATAACGTCTTCAATACAGTGCAGTACAACCAAATCGATACGACGGAGAACTCGGCGAACTTTGGCGAGGTAACCAGCTCGGCTCCCATGCGGTCCTTGCTGGTCCAGGCACGCTACAGATTCTAGAGCCAGAAGCGCAAAGGGAAGACGGCAGAAGGAGACAGATGCGGCGAATCGTGGCATCGGCGTTGGCGATCATGATGGGTCTGGGCCCCGGCGCAGGATCTGCGTTGGGCCAGGGAGCGGGGCAGACGGCGCCGAGCCTGGCCCCCACGCAGAGTTCGGCGTCCGCGCAGACGGTGCAGAAGATGGGCGCCGGAACCTTCCGGATGAAGGTGAGCACAAACATTGTGCTGACCAATGTGGTGGTGCGGGATCGGAAGACAGGCGAGGTGGTGAAGGGGCTGAAAGCCAGCGACTTCCATATCTACGAGAACAAACGGGAACAGAAGATCATCAGCTTCGACTACGAGAACGTGGACCATGCAGTCACGCTGGCCGAGCAGACAACGGCTGAAGGAAGGATGTCTGTGGCGGATCTGCTGAACGGAAACTATGTGGCCGATCAGAAGATGTTGAAGAATCATCGCCTTATCGTGATCTTCTTCGATCTGAGCTCGATGCAGGATGAGGATATCGATCGCGCAGTGGACGCCGCTGAGCAGTACGTGAAGACCCAGATGCGGCCCGCGGATCTGGTGGCGCTGGTGAGCATGTCGACCGGGTTATCCCTGGACCAGGACTTCACCTCCAACAAGACAGCGCTGCTGCACGTGCTGGCCAATTACAACGGTACGGATGAGACCGGTTTCTCCAACGGCACCACCGGTTCCACCAGCGGAACGCCCGATGATTCGGGATCGTTTGCCGCCAACGACACCGAGTTCAACAGCCTGAATACGGACCGTGAGTTGCTCGCCATTCGCGCTATCGCCAAGAGCCTGGAGAAGACGGCGCAGCGCAAGTCCATGCTGTACTTTTCTGGCGGGCTGACCAAGAATGGCATTGAAAATGAGGCCAGCCTGAGGGCCGCAACCAATGAGGCGGCCAAGGCGAACATGGCCATCTACTCTGTGGATGCGCGGGGACTGCAAGCTCTCTCCCCGCTGGGAGATGCAACCCAGGGAAGCCTGCGCGGCAACTCAGCCTACAGCGGCGCAGCGGCGACGGCGCAGTTCAGCTCGAACTACAGCTCGCAGTCGACGCTGAGCACACTGAGTACGGACACCGGGGGCAAGGCATTCTTTGATGCGAATGACTTCGCTCCCGCCTTTGAGCAGGTTCAACACGATACGGAGGCCTATTACATTCTTGGTTTCCGGTCAACGAACCCGAAGATGGATGGCTCCTATCGGCACCTGCTGGTGAAGGTAGACCGGCCGGATGTGAAACTGGAGTACAGGTCTGGATACTATGCGGCAGCGGACTTCCGGCACCAGAAGAGCGAGGACCGAGAAGAAGCCCTGAACGAACAGATGCGCAGCGACCTGCCGGCAACCGATGTAGCGGTGTATCTGCAGGCGCTCTACTTCATGGAGGAGCGAAACATGTACTCCGTCCCGGTGAGCCTGATTGTGCCGGGCTCCCAGATTCCGTTTGTCAAAGGCGGCGACCGGGACAAGGCCGCGCTGGACATCTTAGGACAGGTGAAGAACGCTGAGGGCATTGTGGTTGGCAACGTGCGCCAGACGGTGA
>JAJYZE010000094.1 GCA_021800195.1 Acidobacteriota bacterium | reverse complement strand
CCAGCGCGCCGGTCGCTGAAGCCAGCCGGGCCGTCCAGTCGTAGACCCCCAGCTCCCGGTAGTACCCCATGGCGCGCCAGTAGTAGAGCGCCGGCTTCTCCAGCCAGGGCTTGCCATACAGGATGGGCGTCACCGTCCCTCCCATCAGGCAGTCATAGGAGGCGCGCAGACTGGACAGCCGCAGATTGTGGGGCAGAATGGTGGCATGCACCGCCTGGCATGCAGCTATATGGGCGGCCAGCATCTCCCTGGCAATCTGAGCGTAACGAGGCTCATCGGCGCCCACCAGCCCCAGTTGATCGCCGCCAAAGATGGGAATCAGACCGTAAAAAAGAAAAAATCCCACAAACAGAAGGAGAATCACGAACTCCGAGGCTGTGGAACCCAAATGGTTGTCGCTTAGCCGGAGGAGGAACAGCCTGACGCTACCGCGGGAGGCGCCTGCCGGCGGCCGAGCCTGCGATGCCGAAGATTCTGCAAACGGACCCTTCGAGGATCCCGTTGCGGGTCCATCACCAGGCGCGGGTTGGGTGGAATCGATCAATCCGTGCGGTCCGATGTTCTGCAATCCGTTGCGCTCACGCAAATCTCCACAGGCCAAACCCGTCCAAGGGCATCCTTCCACGGCTACCCTTGGATTGCAGAAGCGAACCCTAGGCTAACAGAATCGACGGCAGCGTTGGAGCCTCCACCGACTCGTCTGCACCGGCCAGCGGGATACAGGCTTGGCGAAGATCCTCCACAATTCGGCTGGTAACCTCCATCAGCGTCCCTGCCATGCTGCATCCGCTGGCGGTTCGATGCCCACCTCCGCCAAACCGCTCCGCGATCACCGACACATCCAGTGTCCGGCGGCTGCGCAGGCTCAGGCGAAACTGATCCTGCTCCGGCGTCTCGCGGAGAAAGACCGCCGCCTCAACCCCATCAATGCCAATCAGATGGTTCGCTACCCCCTCACAATCCTCGATGCTGGCGCCGACTCGTTCCATCTCCTCCAAAGTAACGTGGCTCCAGGAGACCGGGCCCGAAATCTGGATATTGCTCAGCGCCACGCCCAACAGGCGCACTTTGCTGGGAGAGTTGGAGAAGTAAACCTCCGCCGCAATTCGGTGCGGGTCGGTACCGCATCGCACCAGATGCTCCGCCATGGCAAAGGTGGCCGCCGTGGTGCTCGGATAGTTGAAAGAGCCTGTATCGGTCAGAACTGCGGCGTACAGACAGTCAGAGATCTCTGGAGTTATTGGGATCCCAGCCGCAATCGCCAGATCATAGATCATGCAGCCCACCGCTGCCGCCTCCGGATCAATCCAATTGAAGTCCGCAAACTCCCGGCCACTGCGATGATGATCGATATTGATCGTCATTTGGGGGGTCGAAGCCTCAAACTCGCTGCGATCGATGCAACTGCGCTCAATCGAGTCGCACTCCAGGAGGATGGCCGCATCCGCCTTGGGAAAGGTGCCCGAAATCCGATCTCTGCCGGGAAGAAAATTGAAGTTCGCGGGGATGGGATCAACAAATACCACGGACGCCGTCTTGCCCATCGCTTCCAGCAGATGCATCAGTCCCAAAGCGGAGCCGATAGCATCGCCATCGGGACGAAGGTGCGAACTGACAACGAACGATCTCTGCTTCTGGACAAGGGCCAGAAGCGCCGCAATCGAAACTTGACGTTTCATAACCGGAATGGGAACAGCCGCTGCAACCGCTAAAGAGCTGTTTCCATGCGTTCCGAAACCTCCTTTCGTGCCTCCCCAGCCAACTCCTTCGGTGGCGGTTCAACAAGTCTGCGCCGCTTATCTACCCGGCCTAACAGCTCCTCGATCCGAGAGTTGATCTTCTCGGACCGGTCGATCGCAAAGGTAATCTCGGGAACCTGGCGGACATTCATCCGCTGCCGAATCTCGCTGCGCACGTAGCCTCGCGCCGCCATCAATCCCGTCAGGGTATCGCGCTCCTCCTGCTCCCCGCCCATCACGGCCACAAAGACCCGGCAACTCTTTCCGCCCGGAGCCAGAACCACCTCCGTGACGTGGCAAGGAGAGATGCGGGGATCAGAAAGCTCCCCCTCGAGCATCGCCGTGATCTCTTCAGAAAAGGCGTTGACCAGGCGGCCCCGATGATACGTTCTGGCGCGTTGCTCGGGCATAGTTGACTCTTCAGGTTAGCACCCCTTGGGCATCCCCTGAGCCTTTCGCAAGGCGAAGTGAGCAAAAACTCCCGCTGGCGGCCCTCCCCTGCCGCCCCACCGTCTGCCGGCGCCGGGTCCCACGCAGGGTCTCGCCGCCGATCCTCTTGAAAGCAGACCTTTTCCAGGCTGGCTTCTTACAGGATGGCGGCCATCCATCGCTTCCGTCAGTCCGCGGTCTCACAGGCCGTCTCGCCAGGCGTATGACCGTCTCAGGTTCTCTCCACCAGAATCCTGATTCGTATCGCATCACGAGCCATCGTTCTCAATATAGCTATCCAGAATCTCACACCCTAACCCCACGCACAGACGCCGGGCGGCGGACTCCACCTGGCGCAACTGGCCACCCAGATACGCGCTGGAGCTGGAGATAGCCACCACCCCCAGAGTCGCGCGGTTCCACAGGGAGGCGTCGTCGAGCTCGGCGATGGAGATATTGAATCCGTGGCGCAGCTTGTCCTTGAGGGATCGCACCACCTGCCGGCGGTCCTTGAGGGACTGAGCGTGTTCCATGGAGAGCTCGAGCGTCAGGGTAGCGATGGGCATGGTGGCAGGATCCGTTTCCCGCTCGCTATCGGGCTGCGACATCCTTGGGCGCGGGGCCCGTAGACTTACGCTCGACAAACGTAGGCAACACCAGAATCGACCTCGACTGCGCCTGCGCCTCGCCGGCCTTTGGATCGCGAATGCGCTCCAGTAGCGCGGTGGCCGCAGCGCGTCCCATCTCTTGCAAGGGTTGCCGCACGGTGGTCAACGGAGGGTAGTTGGTGGCCGCGCCGAGCACGTCATCGAAGCCCACGACGGAGACCCTCCTGGGCACCTCCACCCCAGCCTCGCGCAAGGCCACAATAGCTCCCATGGCGGAGAGATCGTTGAAGGCAAAGATGGCCGTAAAAGGCGTCTGCGCCGCTAGCAGCTTGTGCGCCGCCACCCGCCCGGGTGTCGAAGTGGGATCGTCCCCCTCCAGGGCGACCACCAGATGAGGATCGATGGAAATCTGCAACTGCGCGGCAGCCCGCACGATGGCCTGCCAACGAATCTCGGTATCGGAGCTGAAGCTCTGCCCCTTGATGAAGGCGATGCGCCGATGCCCCAGCCGCTGCAGATGCTCCAACGCAAAGTGTGCCGCAAGATCGTGGTCCAGCTCAATACTCACCACCGATGAGCAACGCCGGTGACCGGAGACAACAATGGTGGGAACCGGCAGCTCCGCCTCCAGCACCGAGTCCACGGCGATGATCCCCTCCACCGCTCGCGACAGCAATAAGGCCGGGTATTCGCGCAGCAGCTCCTCGCGATGATGATGGCTGACGACGAAGTAGAAAAAGCCGCTGAGTAGCAGCACATCCTCTATTCCACTCAGCACGGCGGCCGAATAGCCGGCGCTGATCTCCGGCACCATCACTCCAATCGTCTGCGAGCGCCGGCTGCGTAAGCCCCGCGCCAAGGGACTGGCCTTGTAGTTCATCTCGGCCGCCGCCGCCAGCACGCGCTTCTGCGTCTCTTCCGAAATGCGATATTTGTTTCCGGCGTTGTTGATCACGCGAGAGATGGTGGTCGGCGACACGCCGAGATGCTTGGCCAACTCTTTCAAGTTGTGCCCCGGGGTCATCTGTTTGACGGCGCTGATCTTGTGTTCTTCCGACATGGAAATTACGGCTCCGAGGCGCGGCTTTCTCTTCCGGAGCAGCGGAGGAACCGACGTCTCGGCCTGCTCTGCTTGGACAGCGCCCGGAGAGACCTCTCCAGCGCTCCAACAAGCCTAACCGGAATCGGCGCAGCCGGACAATACCCTTCACGAGGCAAACATCCTGCGGAAACAAGCGGAGAGCAGAAACTCGTCCTCCCCCGGACTCTCCGCTTGCCGCCGTGGATCCTCCGCCCGACCGCTGCCCATCCCCGCCTGGATCCCGGAATGGCTTTGGCTCCCACTCTGGGATACTCACGGATTATGATGATTCGTATGGATCACTTCGACCTCTCGCCATTGCAATCCGCGCTCCGGTCGCGCCATTTTGACGGCTGGCTGTTCTACGACCACCACCACCGCGACCCCATCGCCTACCGGGTTCTGGGCCTGGACGAAAAGAGCTTCGTCTCTCGGCGCTGGTTCTACTTTGTGCCGGCTGAGGGCGAACCGCGTAAGCTGGTCCACCGCGTTGAGGCCGGCAAGTTAGACAGCCTGCCAGGCAGCAAGGATGCCTATTCCTCGTGGCAGGAACTCGAACAGAAGCTCGAAGAACTCCTCGATGGCGCGACCACCGTTGCCATGCAGTACTCTCCGCGCAACGCCATCATGTACGTCTCCATGGTGGACGCCGGCACTGTGGAACTGGTCCGTTCCATGGGCAAAGCTGTGGTCAGCTCCGCGGATCTGGTCGGCCTGTTTGAAGCCGTGCTGACGGAAGCCCAGATCCTCACCCACTATGAGGCGCAGCGGCGCCTGGACGCTGTCCTCGCCTCAGGCTGGAGGTATATCGGCGAGAGCCTTCAAGCAGGAGCAGCCCTTAGCGAGTTTGACGTCGTGCAATTTCTGCGCCGACAGATGCGCCAGGCCGGTCTTTGGACCGATCATGGCCCCAACTGCAGCGCCGGCCCCAACTCTGCCGACTCTCACTATGAGCCCACCGAGGAGAGCGCTCGCAGGCTGCGCCACGGCGACTTTCTCCTGATCGACATCTGGGCCAAACTGGCCGCTCCGGACAATCCAGACCTGCCCGATCCGTCCGCCGTCTGGTATGACATCACCTGGACCGCCGTCATCGGACGCGCCCCCACGGACCGCGAGCAACTCATCTTCAATACTGTCCGTGACGCGCGCGACGCTGCGATTGAGGCCATCCAGCGCGCTTGCACCGAAGGCCGGCCCATCGCCGGCTGGGAGGCCGACGACGCCGCTCGCGCCGTGATCCGCGAGGCCGGTTTCGCCGAGTTCTTCACCCATCGAACCGGCCACAACATTGAAGTCGCGTTGCACGGCAACGGAACCCATCTGGACAACCTCGAGACCCATGACGAACGTCTCCTCCTGCCCAATACCTGCTTCTCCGTGGAACCCGGAATTTACTTCCCCGGCGAGTTTGGCGTCCGCAGTGAGATCAACATGATCACCCGTACCGGCAGCGCCACGGTCACCGGCCCCCTGCAGCGCCAGTTATTACAGATCTGACCAGTCCACAGGCGCGGCGCTCGATGCTGCTGGTAAAATCAACAGCCATGGCCCCACCGAACCAGCCCAGCACCAGCTATGCGTCCAGACAGCGGCAATCTGCGCCTCCGCTGCCGGAAGAGAACTCCAGCATGTTCCCGGTCGTGGTGCTTGCCGTCGGCTGGCTGTTGCCCGGAGCGGGACACTTTCTCATTGGCAAGTGGGTGCGCGCCCTCCTGCTCTTCGCTGCCATCCTCACCATGTATGCCGTCGGCCTTATGCTCTCCGGCAAGGTCTATCTGCCCAACACCGGTGACCTCATGGATATGCTCGGCTTCGCCGGGCAACTGGGCGTTGGCCTGCCCTATCTTCTGGCTCGGCTCTTCGACTGGGGCGCGGCCTCGGTGGTGAACACCCTGGCGGACTACGGAACCAAGTTTCTGGTGGTCGGAGGCTTGCTCAACATGATCGCTGCGATCGATGCCTACTCGCTCGCCAACGGCAGAAAGGCCTCTCTCTGATGCTCACGCACTTCTCCGCCATGCTGATCTTTGCGCTCTGCATCTCGGTGGTCTTCGGCATCACCCAGCGCGAACAGCCCCGCATGATGATCCGCTTCGGCGCCCTCTGCTTTTTCCTGTTTGTTGCCGCCGTGATCGTCGCCAGTTGGGCCATGTGGGCGATCAAGCGCTGACAGATCCTCGCCGCAGCCGTCACCGCGGCGACTCTCTCATCGCCTCTCCTCCAAACCGCTGGGCACCTCACATCTCGGCTTTTCCGCTTTTTTGACCTGTGGGCTGGCAGCATCAGAACGGACTGCTGGAGAACGGACTATTGGAGTTGGCCCCATTCGGCCCGCTGCTCCCCATCGGGCTACTGCTCGGAGAACTGCTTCCAAACGAACTGCTTCCGAATGCGCTGCTTCCACCCGCTCCGGAGTTGGGCTGGCCCGTGACCGCATTCTGCCCAAAGCTGCTGGCCGACTGCGAGGTCATCCCACTCCCGCCTCCACTCACGTTGACCGACTGCTTGAGCATATCCAGCTTCGGGTCGTACCAGAACTCCCAGGATTCGTAGGACGTCTGCCCGTTAGGCTGGGTGATGGAGGTTCCCGTCCTGGAGGTTCCGACGCCTACAATCACGCCCAGCGTATCGGCGTCCAGGTCATCGTCCGAGTTCGAGCTGCTGCCGTTGCCTCCGCTGCTTCCCGAGCTGCCATTGCTGGCCGACGTTCCGCCGCTACTGCCCGGACCGCTCGTGCTACTCCCAAAAGAGCTTCCGCCAAGGTCGCTTCCCGTCGATGATCCTCCCGGGCCGGAGCCGAGGCCACCCGGAAGAGAGCCGCTGGTCGGTCCGCCCGGAGCCATCCCTCCCGAGGCTCCCATGGCCCCCATGGCGCCTGCCGGCATTCCCGAGCCCCCGCCCAGATTCGCCGCCAGGTCATCCAGATCCTGGCCGAAGAATACGTGAATCTTAGTCTGCTGTTCGCCCTGATGAATCAGCCGGTAGTCGGCCTTTCCGGTTAACGGATCAACATACACCTTACGCAAAAACCGAATATTGTTGTTGTTCTCCAACGCCTTGATGGAAGGCGGGTAGTTTCCGAAACTTCGATAGTAGAGCTGGATCGCACGAACGTACTCTTCCATCCGGTGCTGGCTCTCGACCTCCTTATCCCGCTGCAATTGCCGAGCCACCATCGGGGCCGCTACGGAGATCGCAATCGCCAGCAGGGCCACCATCACCACCGCGGCCACCAGCATGAACCCCTCTTCGGCTGCGCACGAGACCGTGGCGCCAGGGCCAGGTTGCGGGGCGCCGGGCGGACAGCGAACTGTGGCAGCGTATCTCAACCGAGTTCTCCAGCGGAAGCATGGGCTCTCGAAGACGAACAACCGAAAGGTCAACCACGCGATCCTTTAACGTAACCTACAAGATTGGACGCGGCGGATCCACAACCGTCTCACCGGGCCTCAGCCCTCTCCGGCTGCTGCCTGGAACTTCCCGGCGAGGCTCCCCGCATCTGGCCTTTTTCCCGGAACGCGCGCCACGAAATCCTCTCAGCGGTTTTGCAGCGGCAGAGTCTGCGTGTCGTTGTTCAGCAGATCCTCCACCTGGATGCTGGTGGGGCCAATATGAACCACCCGGTATCGGCGTCCGACGATATCGCCCTCGGAGGCCAGATACACATTCTGCCCATCCAGCAGGAACGCCTGATTCTTCCCCGTCACGCGGATCGCGGTTCCGAAGAACTTGAGCGGAATGGGCGGAGGCGGAGGCGGTCCTGCCGGCACGGCTTTGGCTGCGCCAGCCGCTACCCCTCCCGGTCTGGCCCCCGGCAAGCCCTTGGGAATCAACAATGCTGCCGCCGAAGGCGGCGGAGACGACGCAGCCGAAAAGATGTTGCGTCCTGTGCCGGTGTACACCAGACTCTCCGTCCGCAACATGGCCGACTCGTCCAGCGTGGGATCCAGGCTGGAGGTAGTACTGGCCAGCATCTGGGCAGCCACCCCGGGAGCCACGCCTAGACTCGCTCTGGAGTTCCTCGCCGAACCAGCGGACCCGTAGAAGCCGGAGCCCTCCGCTCCTCCCTCGGTTTGAGAGCTTGCGCCGGCGGCCGGCTGCGCGGTGGCTGGCTCGGCAGCCGGAGCGGCTGTGGCCGCAGGGTTCGGCGACCCGCCAAAGAAGCTGTTGTACGCATAGAGGACGAAGACGAGCAGCAGCACGCCAAAGGTAGAACCTACCACCAGCGTCTTCTTGTCCTTGACCGGAGCAGCACTCATGGCCGACCTCCCGTCTGGGACAGAGGGCTGCTCGGCTGGCCGCTCCTAAGCCTGCGCACGGCCATCCCAGAGTTGCTGGTGGCCGGTTTCGAGCCGGGTGCCCCGCCTGCGGCCGGTGCCGGACTCGGCCTCCCCAGGTTCCCTGCCTCAGCCCCGTCCGCTGCGCTCTCCATCCCGGGCATCTCCGCGGAGAGTTCATTCTGGTCCGGCGGTCGCAGGTACGTCGCCAACCGGATGCGCAGATTTACCTCCCCGGATTGCTGCCCGGACAGATCGATGCCATTGATCACAAAGAAGACCTTGTCCCGCTCCAGGGAGTTGATGAACATCACAATCGGCCTGTAATCGCCGGAAACGCTGGCGTCGATGCTCACCTGGGTCAGCGCATACTTGGCTGGAAGAACCGGGAAGTAGGCGTACTGCGCATGCGTCCAGCGCACCCCAGCCTTATGAGCCAGATCTCCAATCTCAGCCGCAACCTGGGAGTCGGCATAGGGCAGCCGGGTCTGATAGAACGCGTCCGCATCGCGCGTGGACGCCACCAGCTTCTTGTCCAGCCCGCGCAGCGGCCTGGCCGCCAGTTGCGCCGCGATCAACTGCACCTTCTGCTGGTCCACGGCAGCATCATTGTTCGCGCTCAATCCGTTCCAAAGAAAGATCAGATGCCCCAGCAGATAGAGCACAAAGAGCAAAAGCACAGCCACGCCGGCCAGATGCAGGTTCAACGTGGTAAGCATCTTCCGGGCGCGCGCGATCAGTCGCAGCAGCGGGTTGGCCGGCGCCGACTCCTCCGGCGGAGCGGCGCCGCCGGCGCTGCCCAACGCGCGCTCGCCGCCCAGGGGACTGAAAGCCGCACTCACAAAGCACCTCCTGTTCCCGCCCGGTGAGTCTGCGAGGCATGCGAAGCAGCACCATGCGCGCCGGAAGCATGCGAGCCGGAAGCAGAAGCACTCCGCGGAGCTAACCTCCGCCCTGCGCGGCGTCCTAGCACGTGTTTGACCCCAGAGGCCGGCTTGTTCGAGGCAGCCGCCTGCTTTCCTACCTTTGGCGCCCGGCCGGGGTGCTTTCCGACAGCCGAGGGACCCAGAGTGGAAAAGGACTCCCCGGGAGGCAAGGGGTTGTAGTTGGCCAGGATCTCGAACTCGACGCCCGGCGGCGGACCCGCCATCGGACCGGCTGCACTCATGCGATTGCCCTGCTGGCTCAGATCCTTCGCCTCGGTCGCCTCCCCGGTCAACTGCGGATCCCGAAACCGCTTCGACCGCTCCAGATTCCGCACCAGTTGCACGGCGCGGTCCCGGTCGCCGGAGACTCGCAGATGAATCATCACATCCCCATTGGAGGTCGGCTCCGGCTCGATGGAGGTCACCTGCACGCCCTCCGGCAGCACCATCTCCAGATCCATCATCACCGCCGTCCAGGAAAAACTCTTGCGCAGAAACAGGGCGTTCAGAAAGTGCGCTCGGGTCAGAATGGCGGCGTTGGCCGGCTCATGCATCCGCTGAATATTGGCGCGCCTCTCAGTCTGCGCTGCCAGCACCTTGACATGTACCGCGTTCAGTTTCGCCTGCG
>JAJYZE010000093.1 GCA_021800195.1 Acidobacteriota bacterium | reverse complement strand
CCTCGGCGCGCTCCACCTGAGCAAGATTCTCCGCAGTGACGGCGCGGCCATATTCGATGCGCGAGGACAGACAGGCGCTGGCTGGCTTGTCGGCGATCTCCAGCCCGGCCTGCCGCGCCAGGATTCGAATATCCGCCTTGCGCAGTTCAGCCTCCGCCAACGGAGCCAGGACTCCAAAGGCCTCGGCGGCCCGCCGGCCGGGCCGGAACTCGCCGCAATCATCCAGGTTCATGCCATAGGCCAGGTGGTGGAATCCCATCTGCCGGCGCGCCTCCTCCATCTGGGTAAACAACTCGCTCTTGCAGCGGAAGCAGCGCTGCGTGTCATTGCGGGTATAGGCCGGATCTTCCATCTCGCCGGTCTTGAGGGACTGGACTGGAATCCCATGATGCCGGGCAAAGGCCAGGGCGTCTTCCAGCTCGCGGCGGGGAAGGGATGGTGAGTCTGCAATCACCGCTAGCATGCGCTGGCCCAGGACCTGGTGCGCGGCGAAGGCCAGATAAGCCGAGTCCGTCCCTCCGGAGTAGGCCACCAGAAGAGACGCCAGCTCTCCCAGCCTGGATTGCAGCATCTGCGATTTCGCTTTGAGGTCCATCTGGCTCGTCCTCGTGATCATGGAGGGGACAGTTCGGAGCGAGGACCGGCACAGATCAGACTCTCCGGCGGCCATCCCTCAGTTTCAACCCCTCCAGGCCAGCAGCTTCCGCGCAAGCCCCCTGGAGAGCATTCTAGGGCAGTTTCCCCGCAAGGAGAGGCCGGACGGGATCTGAAAGCTCAGCCATCGGGCTGAGAGGGATGGCTGAGCTCACGCCGAGCGAGGCTGGAATACCGGCAGACGAGATCGGCGCGGCTGCCGAAAATCAGCGCCTGGCCCGGAGGAGTCCGGACAGGACAAGCGTCTCCATTCGCTGCCGGATCAGTGCTCGCCGCCTGAAAAGATGCTGCGTCGTTTGCATTACGCCGGCGCGACTGTCAGTATCCTCTCCCCTGTCCGCATCAAGGCAGCGCGAAGCCGCTCGTCCAGAGAGAATTGCCAGCCTGATAGGCCGTCTCGGCGGTCACCTCAGGCAAAGCCGTCACCAGCGGCGGCCTTGCGGGAGGGTCCGGCACTCCGCTCACTCTCTCGTCGGCGGGGTGAAAGACCGTGGCACCGGCGGGCAACTGCATGCGCCCATCGGCCAGGTACGCCACCACCGCTCCGCCGGCTAGCTCGGGGTTCAGGACCGCCAGAGGGATGATGTACTTCTTGCTCTTGACCAGCGACTCGGCCACGCCATCCACGGGGTGGCTGCGGGGAATCGTCCCGGGTACCTGCGGAATGACAAATACCTGAAGGCGAAGCTGAGGATTCTTCCGGTCGTACTCCATCAGAGACCGCGCCACCTGCTTAGGGGTCATCAGCCCGATATCGGCGATGAAGTTGCGATGGACCGAGCGCGGCATGTAGGTATTCAGCACGACACGCGAGAAGTCCGCGCAGTTGTGAAAGAAAAGATTGAAGTGTCCAATATTTCTGCGGTCATTGAAGAGCGCGATAAACCTCTCGTCCTCTTCCGGCGTACTGTCAAACTGGAAGCCGTAGATGGTTCGCAGATAAGACTCGCCAACCAACTGGACCCACTCGCCCCCGGGAGCATGGCCCTGATGATCTGGAGCGAGCTTCAGCAGGTGCTCTCTGCGATAGGCATTCTGGAGGGTCAACATCTGTGCGCGATTCGCGGTTGCCGGGATCTGGTCCAGGTGATCGACCGAGTAGAGGTAGCCCAGCAAGGGGATGGCGATCCAGTCATAGCCGTCGATCTTGTGATAACGGCTGATGACCACGCCATACTCGCCATCATGGCAAGGCCGAAGCTGGAGGGGAGTCTCCGCGCAGACATGATTGAGATAGATTGCCGCGTGTCCGGTCGGGTTGACTGCTCCGAAGAATCCATAAGGTTCTTCCATCAACAGAGCCACGGCCGCATGAGCCGAGAGACACGTCATCGTGAGGCAGAGAAGCACCACCAGCACCTTCCCCATGATCGGTCTTTGCGTCAAATCATCTCTTCTCAAACAGCAGTTCCTCCATCCGAGAGATCCCCTGTTCGGGCCGCGCCCAAAGATGGATGCCCGCCGGAGCCCGACTTTCCGGGAAGTCTTGCATTGTGCCACCCCCGCTCTGCAACCAACGCAGCGCTTCCCCGGGGAGGGACCAGCCGCTTGGCTTGATGCCAGCCGCACGCGGAAGGGGCGAGGGGATGCGGCACATGAATAGTTTATTAGAGCGACTTTTATAGGGTCGGGTTTTCCCGTGGGTGGAGGTACAGCCGCATTCCCCCCAGGATTCCCTCGCCGGCGCCGAAAGTGGAGTGAGGATCAGCCATGGAGCAAGACAGTTCCCTCCTTCCGATGCTCTCTCCGTTGGAAGATGCAACGCCAGACGTGCCGATGAAGGAAGCATGGCGAATCCGGCCAGTTTCTAAGCTTTCGTAGCGCCAAATCAGTTCTCCGGCAGTCTCAATCCATCGCTGGAATCAAGGTTCGGCGCTTGACAATCCTTTGCGATGCGTCCACGGGCGACTGGGCTTCGGGGTGATTCGGCACGGCATCTTGGAGATCGAGCGCTACCTTGGAGATCGAGCGCTCCCGGCGAGCGGCTTCCGGCAGAGCCGGGCAAAGCTTCAGCCGGTCGTAGGGCAGACGCGGCAAGGCCATGCTCTCCTCACCTTTCGCAAGTCATTGTTATTCTTCATCGTCTCAGCGTGGCGCATCAGCAAACTGTCCAGGGTGAGGACGACTCTGCTCTGGGCCTGGCTCAAGAAGCGGGAAAAGATGGATCGGAATGGTGATAGGGGCCGAGCCTCAGAAGAGGCTTCAGGGCGCTTGGCCCCGGTTGCTTCGCATTCGGGTCGATCGAAACCTCGTGCGGTTCGTGTTGGCCACAAGCACCGCTTTCGCTCTTCGGCGTATGATCGCAGACGCGGTTGCTTGAAGCGTTAAACCCTCTCGTCGCCCCTCTGTCTGGAACTGCTTGAATTTTGGGAGGTGGTGGCCAGAGACGGGATCGAACCGCCGACGCCGGCCTTTTCAGGGCCGCGCTCTACCACTGAGCTATCTGGCCTTGGCACTGCCATGCACAAACCTGCCCTGCTGACAGCCAAGTTCGTCTGCCGGGCTCCTGCGTCTCAGCTTCGCCTGCCTGGGTGGAAGGGAACCGTGGTCCCGCCGTTCGGCGAGGCCTTCGAGAACGTCGAATCTCAAGTATAGCAATCCCTGAGCCAGGCTCCAAACCGACCCAATCCGGCCTCAGATAAAATTATCCCACTCATGCTCCTCTACGCCATCGTTCTCGGCTTGATCGTCTTGACGTTGTTGAGCGTGTCGCTGGCCAGGCTGGGCAGCGTGAAGACCAAGGCGGACTATCTGGTCGCAGGGCGTTCACTCTCAGCCTTTGTGCTGGTGTTCACCTTGCTTTCGAGCTGGATTGGGTCAGGCTCGCTGCTGGGCGGAGCAGAGAATGCCTACAAGCATGGCTTTGCCGCTTTGTGGCAAGCGGGCGGTGGGTGGGCCGGCTTGTTGCTGATCTACTTCATCGCGCCACGAGCGAGAAAGTTCGCGCAGTTCACGATCCCCGACCTCCTGGAGTTGCGCTATAACCAGACGGCGCGAGTATTGGGTGTGATCGCTGTTCTGTTCACCTATACCGCCATTACCAGTTACCAGTTCATCGGGGGCGGAGATATTCTTCACATGATCTTTCCCCAGGTTACGGCTCGCAGTGGGCAGGTGATTCTGGCGTGCTTTGTCACCCTATTCACGGCGATTGCAGGGATGAGTTCGGTGGCCTACATGGACGTGGTGATCGGCCTGCTGGCGACGTTCACCATGATCGCCGCTCTGCCCGTGCTGATTCACCTTGGCGGCGGCTGGAGCCAGGTTCGGGCAGCTCTGCCGGCATCCCACTTCCAGGTGTTTGGCGACCTGCGCCCCTTTCGCAGCTACTACGCTGCGCCGGCCATCGCGGGAGCAGCGCCGCAGAAGGTGCAGTCGGCATTTGCAATTTTTCTGCCCACCTGCCTGCTGATGCTCGGCAATCAGTCCATGTATCAGAAGTTCTTTTCAGCCAGAAGCGAGCAGGCGGCGCGGCGGGCCACCGTGGGATGGATCATCGGCACGGTGATTCTGGAGTCGATCATCGTGGCGATCGCGGTGGTAGGCTCAGCGCTGTTCAAGAGCGGGGAGGTGCAGGCTCGGCCGCGCGAGGTTCTGGCCTATACTGCGATTCATGCCTTTGGTGGCTGGAGCGGAGCCTGGTCTGGATCAAACTTTCTGGCACTCCTGGGAGCTCTGCTGGTAGGGGCGATCTTCGCCAAGGTCGTATCCACTGCGAACAACTATCTGTTTTCACCCGCGACCAATCTGGTCAACGATCTCTTTGTGCGCTATTTGAGGCCCCAAGCGGGCAACCGTGAGGTGTTGCTGGTGAGCCGCCTGACGGTGGGAGTTCTGGGGGCCTGGGCGCTCTTTCAGTCGTTGGGCACCAGCTCCGTGCTGCAGAAGTCGCTCTACGCGTATACGATCTACTCTGCGGCCCTGACCCCCGTGATTCTGGCGGCTTTTTTCTGGCCGCGGGCTACGGGCAAGGGAGCTGTGGCCAGCATCGCGGCAGGCACTGTGATCACGATGAGCTGGGACTGGATGACGCCGCACCTTCCCGCAGGATTGGCGGCAACCGATGCGATCGTGCCCGCACTGATCGTCTCGCTGCTGAGCCTTTTTGTGACCAGCTTGATGACGGCGCCGCCTGACCGTGGACAACTGCGGTCTTTTGAGGATGAAGATGTTCCGGTCAAAGCGTGAGAAGTCCTCGATCTCGTACTACGCAGAGCGAAGCATCTCTGCCCATCTCCGATGGCTCCCGATCCGCATCGAATCCCCAGGGCTCTGCTCCCGCCAGCGCCGATTCGGATGGCCCAGGCTGAGGCGCCGAGCCAAGAGGTCACTTAGTCGGATAGCCACCCGGCTCTCGTTTGCCTTGGCGGGAGCCGCAGCGCTCTGCGTCCCGATCGACAGGGCGCGCCGGCCGGGCGGGCTGGCGCGGATGCTGAGACGCTATGGGGGGATGCGGTGAGCGAGATTGAATCAGAGCGCTCCCTGGTCAAGGGGCTGTTGGCGGGTCTGGTGGCCGGTCTGGCGGCGGCAGCGGCACAGTCTGTTGCGCGGGCACTTGATCCTCCGCGCATGGCTCAGGATCCCGAATCGGATCACCTGACCGCGGACAAGCCGACGGAGCCTGGCCTGGAGCCAACCCAGCCCACAAGAGCGAGCAGGACGATCCCGTGGGGAGTTGGCGCATTGGTGGGAGCGGCTTACGGGGCATTGGCCGAGTTTTATCCCGCCGCGACCCAGAGCCAAGGTGCTATCTTTGGTCTTGTCCTGATGATCCTCACCGAGGAGACCGCAGCTCCCAAGATCGAGCTCCCGCCGGAGCCGGCCGGCAGCGAATCCTCCATCCATCTTGTCTCCGGAGTGGTTGCGGAGCAAGTGCGAGGCGTTCTTCGCGGAATGCTCTGACAGATGGCTTGGCGACCTCGCTCCGAGACGGAGCCTGGCGACGGATTCGGGAGTTTGCCATGAATCATGAATCGCATTCTGACAACCGCTTGACGAACGTCACGGCGCGGCTTGCGGAAGATCCGCCGCTGCCGCTCTCATCCTTGCCCCCGGCGGGAGTCTGCTCCTTGCATCAGGTTCCTTCGCCGGAGAGCGGCCCGCAGCGCTGGGCAGCGCTGTCCGTGGCTGGACGAATGCGTGTTCTGCGCGCTGCGAGAGGACGGTTGGCTGAGCGGGCACTGGAGTTCCCGGAGGCGATCTCGCCCCATCTGGCTCGCAGCAAGAGCGATACGTTGACAACGGAGCTCCTGCCACTGCTGGCCGGATGCAGATTTCTGGAGCGCAACGCAGCACGAATTCTCTCTCCGCAAAGACTGGGCAGAAGCGGGAGGCCGGTGTGGCTGACGGGGTTGGCTGCGGAGATTCTGCGAGTCCCTTTGGGCCATGTTCTGGTCATTGGTCCTTCCAACTTTCCTCTTTACATCCCCGGGTCGCAAGTCTTGCAGGCGCTCGCCGCGGGCAATCGCGTTACCTGGAAGCCGGGAGTGGGCGGCAAAGCCGTCGCCCTGCTGGTGGCGCTAGCGCTGGCCGATGCGGGGCTGCCCGAGGGAACGCTTACCGTAACCGAAGAGAGTGTGGCGGCGGCGGAAGAGGCTTTGGCAACCCACCCCGACAAAGTTGTTTTCACGGGATCTTCCCGTACCGGGCATCACCTGCTGAGGATGCTGGCGGAGGGCGCGATACCCGCCGTCATGGAGCTCTCCGGAGCCGATGCCATCGTTGTGACTCCCTCGGCGGACCTCCAGGAGGTGGCGAAAACAGTGGCCTTTGGGTTGCGCTTGAACGGCGCCTCGGTGTGCATGTCCCCGCGGCGGCTGTTTGCCACGCCCACCACCATGGCCGCGCTAAGGCCCTTGCTGGACGCTGCGCTGGCGACAGTTCCAGCCGTGGCCTTGGAGCCAGGAACCGCGCAGCGCCTGAGCGCGCTTCTGGACGAAGCGGTGAGTCAGGGTGCGATGCTCAGGGGCGCGCTTCAGCCCCAGGCGCAACGACCTCTGCTGGTGGACCGGGCCTCCGCTCGCATGACGGTTGCCCGGAGCGATCTCTTTGCTCCGGTGATCTCGTTGATTGAGGCTGAGTCCATGCTGCACGTCCCGGAGCTCTATGCAGAGTGCGCCTACGGTCTGACCGCCGCTATCTTCTGTGACAGGAAGCAGGAGAAGATGGCGCGCCTGCTGGGCGGTATGCTCAACGCCGGCTCGCTGCTGATCAACGACATCATTGTGCCTACGGCCGATCCACGAGTTCCCTTCGGCGGCCGCGGGGAGAGTGGCTATGGAGTGACGCGTGGCGCTGAGGGACTGTTGGAGATGACCGCGGTGAAGACCATGCTTGTCCAGCGCGGGGGCGTGAAGCTGCATCTGAACGCGCCGCGCGGCCTGGACGCCGAGGCTTACGCGGGCTTGGTCCAAGTCTTGTACGGCAGGGGCTTGGGGCCGCGTTGGGCTGGGCTGAAACGGCTCCTTGGGAAGATGCGTTCCTGAGCGCCGTCCCGAGCTCCTGCGGAGGGAATGTCCGAGAACGGCTCGAGGCTAGTCGACGGGTTGGCCTTGGAGTGTCGAAGAGTTGCCCAGCAGCACGATGAGCGGCGCGGAGAAGGAGGGCAGTGGCTCTCACAAAACAGGCAAACCTCCTCTTGCCCGATGTTGTCGTAAAAGAGCGGGTAAAGGCGATCCAGACGCCGCCGCGCTGGCCATCTATGGCTATGGTTTTCCAGTAGTTCGGCGCTCCCCTGGGGTCAAGGCATACTCGCTTACGCGGACAACCAGAACAACGAGCGTTACTCCATGATTCATGGAGAAGCCGGTGATGCTACATTTTGTACATTGAGGCGACGAGCAAATTCGGCCCATCTCGGCTTGAGATCTCCCGCCGGTCGATTTTTGACGAGCGCCCAGACAAGTACAAGCATGATCTTCTGCATTCAACGCCGGCGAGGAGTAGAGCACAGTATGAAGCAAATCACCTTTCTGTTGACGATAGTGTTTAGCGTTGTACCGTTATGGTCTCAATCGAATGCAGCGCCGCTCGGCCGGGAGGCGGCGGATGCGCAGCGCCGAGAGGCGATGGTATCCGCTCTCGGAGAGCAGGTACATCAGATGGATGCCGAGCTTGGAGACTGGGCGGATCTGCATCGGTATCGCAGTGAGGATGGTAAACTTGCTCAGACGTCCGACAGTAAGCAGCGAGTCGTCTTTTATGGAGATTCCATCACGGACAGTTGGGGACGAAGCACGGGTTCCTTCTTCCCGGGTAAGCCCTACGTGAACAGAGGCATTTCCGGTCAAACGACACCGCAGATGCTGGTCCGGTTCCAGCAGGATGTCGTTCATTTGCATCCGGCAGTGGTCGTCGTGCTGGCGGGCACCAATGACATTGCGGGGAATACGGGTCAGTCGACACCGGAGATGATCGAGGACAACTTCGCTTCTATGGCGGCCATTGCGAAGCAAAGCGGCATTCGCATGGTCATCGCTTCCATTCTCCCGGCCAGCCATTACTCCTGGAGTCCGGCCATTCACCCTGCGGATGAGATTCGAACGGTAAACCGGTGGCTGAAGCAATTCTGTGCTCAAAATGGCCTTGTTTACCTTGATTATTACGACTCCATGGTTGATTCTCAAGGCGGTATGCGCGAAGGATATTCCTCTGACGGAGTGCATCCAACGGCTGAAGGATATCGTGTCATGACGCCATTGGCGGAAGAAGCGATTCAAAAGGCGTTGTCTACACAGTAAGGAATTGCGGAATCAAGATTGCCGGTTTGCTCTTTCGGCGGGTATCTACATTTTCTGAGGCGACCAAAGCCCGCAGAACACTGGGCTGCGCAGGATCGCCTCTGGATTTGCCGGAGTCGGAGGCCCGCTTCTCGGCGGGGACCTCTTGCCGGGAGTCACTGTCTGGTTTGCGCTGGTCGGACGGATCCCCCTGGCCACTCAGCAGCGGGTTTCCTTCGGGCAACGGATGGGAAGAGGTTTGTTGAGCCTCCTCGCGGTTCATCAGTCTATCGCTTCCTAGCTACATCGATGTCGCGCAAGGCGAAAACCTCTTGTGCGAGACGAATTGTGCGAGACGAAGCGTCCCGCTGCGGTTCGGTGTCTTTTCCAGCTCTGAAGATGAAACGGCCAATGAGAGACGAAGCTCCGGCACAAGTCTCGCAATAAACAGGTCTCCGGCCCCTCCGCCTGCGGAGCGAGCGCAGCGTCCTCCGCAAGTCCCGGCAGATGCGGACCGAGAGCGATCCCCTGGAACGGGTCCACTCCAAATCGGCTGCGGAGCCGGGTCTGGATGCACCAGATCGCTTGCCTCCCCCGAGCTCAATGTGAGCAAGCGACCGGTTCCGGGGAAGATCACCTGGGCAGGCAATCCGCTTCTCCGCTTGTCCATCCACAGCGCTGCACTCGCCCGGCTCAGTCAGAAAACACTCTGGACGTCCGCTTCCCGAATGCCTTCCTGGACGCCAAGGTGGAAAGATCGCCTCCGGACCACTCGAACAACCATTGCACCTTGGCGGATCGACAACCGTTCCGCTTGCGCCAGCGGCTGGTTCAGACAATGGCTATGCTAGCATCGTATGGATATGCGTCCTTTGCGGAACCTATCCACCCTGCCATTCGCCGTCGCCATGCTCATTCCGACCGCGCACGGTCAGAGCGGCAGCTTCTCGTTCCAGCACGGTGAATGGCAGGTCAACTCCACCGTGTCCGCCGACGGACGGACGGTATCTCTGCAACAGAGCGTCTGCGCCCAGGGTGCGTCCGACTTCTGGAAGCAGCAGCGCCTTGGGATGCAGTGCGATGCTCCCGCGATGACCTCCGCCCCGGGTGGCGTCCATGTCCGGCTCGCCTGCCAAGGTAGCACTGGACCGATTTCATGGAAGATGCAATCGGATGTCACCGAGATCTTCTCCCAGAATGGAAGGTCTTTCACGGCCACGGGTAGCACCACCACGACCACCAGCATGCCGGGAGGCGCTTCCAACACAGCGACCGCAACCATGCTCTCCAAAGGAACCTATCAGGGAGCATGCGTCGCCGGAAAGTGATGGAAGCGGCATG
>JAJYZE010000092.1 GCA_021800195.1 Acidobacteriota bacterium | reverse complement strand
AATGGCGAAGCTGGCTGAAGCGCCTGAGTTGCGCGGCCCGCCTTTCTTCGGCGGCTAGGATTCACTGAAGTCGATCATCTTGGGCGCCTTGCGGAAGAAACTGGTTGTAGCGACGAGGTAGGCTGCTCCGGCGCAGAACCAGATGCCGCCGACGATTTTGGCAAGAATGTTGAGATTCCACCAGATGGAGGCGCAAAAGCCAAAGCCAGCCAGGGGCAGGACGATATTGCGCAATAGGCCTCTTCTGCGATCCGGGTGCGGCCCTGCGCTCCGACGCTGCAGCGTGAAATGCCAGAACACCGAGAGATTCACTCCCATGAAGGCCAGGAAGGCGCCGAAGTTCAGCAACTCGCCGGCGTGTTCGTAGGCACTCCCTACGTAGTTGAGCGCCACTGCTCCGAGCCATGCTACCGCCCCGATGAGCAGAATGTTCCAGGTGGGTGTATTGGTCTTTGGGTCAAGATGGGCGAAGAAGCGGCGCGGAAGAACCCCATCCCGGCCCATGCCGAAGAGCAGCCGCGCGGCTCCCAGGCCGCCGGTGAGCGCGCTACCCAGAGCAGCCAGGATGAGCACCATGCCCATTGCCTCAAACAGCACCGGCCCGCCCACGCGATGGCAGACGTCCATGAACGCTGTCTCAAGATTGGGGAAGGTGTGCCAGTCGGGCCAGATGCGCTGGCCAAGATAGATCTGGACTCCGCTGAGCAGACCGGTGAAGATGCACACCAGCACGGTGGCCAGCAGGACGTTGCGGCGGGGATTCTTCACCTCTTCCGAAAGAGTTGTGATGCCGTCAAAGCCGATGTAGGTGAGAGCGGCGAATGAGGTGGCCCCCCAGACACGGCGAATGTCAAAGGTTCTGGAATCATAAAAGGGCGTCACGGAGAAGAGCGCAGGCCAGCGCCCATGGTGAAAAAGATAGTTGACCCCGAGCAAGAAGAAGGCGGCGATGACCATGCACATGGCCACCAGCAAGAGCTTGTTGAGACGTGCCGAAGAGCGGATGCCTACCAGGTTGAGCGCCGTGATGAACGCGCTGACGGCCAGGGCTGTGATGGGAAAGGGAATCGCGGTGACGTAGCGGCTGTGCAGGGCGACCGAGATCCATACCACGTTGATGAGCGGCTGCAGAATGTAGTCCAGCAGCATTGCCCAGCCGATGAGGAAGCCGAGATGCGAATTGATGGCTCGCCCCACATAGGTGTAGGCCGAGCCCGCCGAGGGATAGACGGCGGCCATGCGGCCATAGCTGACGGCGGTGATGACCATGGCCAGCATGGCCAGCAGGATGGTGGTGACGGTATGGCCGTTGGAGAGCTTCTGTGCCACGCCAAACAGCGGGATGCCGGCGACCGGCTGAATCAGCACCATTCCGTAGAAGATCAGGTCCCAGAGCGTCAGAACCTGGCGCAGATGGGCTGGGGAGTCATGCGGGGAGAGCGCTGGCATGGTTGTCGTCTGGTCTCCTCTCAGGAGTGGCTTCTGCGAGCTTGCTTTTGCGCGATTGAGCCTGCGGCTGCGACATCCGGCGTCAAGCTTTGCGGGGTGATGTTCCAGCCATCGATGCGGATGACGGAAGAAGAAGGAGCATCGGAGGGTAGCAGAGCCGTCAGCGTCCTGGACTCGCCGGGAGTCAGTTCGATCCAGTTGTCCGACCAGAGGACGGGAGCAACCAGAGCGCCGGACGAGGTGCGAACCGCGGCCCGAATCTGGAAGGCCAGCGCCGAGGAAGTGTTGTGCAGATGCAGCCGGATCTGCCTGCCGCTGGAGGTCTTCGTAATCTCTGCCTCGGCTTTGAGCGTGGCCGGCGGAAGGTGGGTCAGAGCGTGGAGGTCAGGGAAGAACTGCGCCGGAGTGAAGGTGTACTCCGTTGCATCCCAGGCGAAGATGGCAGGTGTGTAGGGTACCCAGTAAAAGTTGCGGCTGAGGATTTGGCCGTTGGCGTCGGCCAGCTTCAAGTCGATGAAGAAGAGCCTGTGCACGCCATTGAAGAGTGCGGCAGGAAGTTGGATCACCTGCTGTGCGCTGTCCGAGGGGGAGTGAACGGTGGCGCTGGTTCGAAAAAGTTCGTTCCAGTGGACATCATTAACGTCTACCGTAGCTTGCAGCCCATCCGCCCGTTTGTAAGTGCTGTTGACCACAACGATGGAGTGGTCGTCATAGGAGTATTGGATGTGCAATGGCTCGCAGGCCTGCTTCACGCCGAAGTATCCCCCATCCGCCTCCAGGTTGTAGTCGTAGAGATGCCAGATCATTGAGGGCCAGGCGTTGTTGAGCATCCATTGAATCACCCCAGTGGAGTAGTACTTATTGCGAGAGTACGCCTCGAACATAGCGCGTTCCGAGGCGTAGGCCATCGTGTTCGCCATGCGGGTATACTCCGCCGCCGAGTCGGGCTTGGCATAGATGGCGGTCATTGCCGAGTCCAGATCCTTCAGCGTCGTGAATCCTCCGCCGCCCATGTGCAGGCTCCAGTCTGCCGAAGCCGGCCATGCATCGGGATCGGGGAGAAACGTAGCACGGCTGGCGCGGGATGGGATATCGGGTCCCGGACCGGTCTCGGTGTTATATCCCCGCGCGCCGCCAAAGCGCTCGGAGAAGTACCAGTAACTGGGTTCCACGTAATCATAGGGGCCAGTCATCTTGACGCCGCTTGGGCCGGAGACGATGGTGGGGTTCTCGGTAGCCGAGGAGAGCGTCGGATTAGGCCAGTGCGTCTCGGCCTCTACGTTCAGATACTCCTGCTCCACATCGGCTGGGGGGTGAAAGTCGCTGCCATTCAGCCAGACCAGAAGGCTCGGGTAGTGGCGCAGGCGCAGCATCTGGGAGCGGAGGGAGGCTTTGGCGATCGCGTGATCCTGCTCCGTCCAGGTCTTCCAGCGCTCCCAGTGATCACAGCAACACCAGCCGGCCATCACCAGAAGGCCGTTCTTATCGGCCAGGCGGAAGAAGTCGCCGGTCTCCAGCTTTCCCTCCAGGCGAAGGGTGTTCAGGCCCAGGTCGCGCACCAGGCGGAACTGCTGCCGCAGACGCTTCGGGTTGGAGCGCAGCAGCATGTCCTGGGACCAGCCACCTCCACGGATCAGCAGGGGCTTGCCGTTGATGCGGAAGAGACGACTGCCGGTGCCGGTGAGCTCGGAGGTGACTTCGCGGATGCCGAACTCTACGGTCTTCTGATCGCTGACCCGGTCGGCAACGCTGGCGTTCATGGAAAGATGCTCAAGATGCGGCTGGCCCATCTGCCATGGCCACCATATGCTGGGACTCTGAACCCGGAGCTGGGGAAACTGCTCTGGAGCAAAGACCACCGTGCGCTGCTCATGCGGGGCGAGGTTGACGGTCTGCTGAAAGCGAACCCCGGCTGCAACGCCGGAGACGATGCTCTGCAGGGCTTGATCGGTTGCGTTCCGAACCTCCGCATAGACGGTCAGATTCGCCGTGCTCAGATTGTCATCAGAGAAGTGTGTGACCACCATGGGGTGACGCAAAGTCACCGGCCCGCTGCGGTCCAGGTCGACCGCACCCCAGATGCCCATGTCCTTGTCCGGCGGGGCGGGGTTCCAATCCACCCAGTTGACGCCAAGATCCATGGGGGTGGGGGCGAAGGTCTCGACGGCCAGCACGTTCTTCTCTCCAGGTTTGAGCAGGCCGGTGACGTCGAGGTGGTATCTCCGGTAGGCGCCGGCGATCTGCGATGAGTCGGCGACCCTGTGTCCATTCAGCCAGATCTCGGCGCGATAGTTGATGCCGGCAAAGCGCAGCCAGAAGTGGGAACCCCTCTGGTCTGCGGCCGGCGCGATGAACTCTTCGCGATACCACCAGCCGCAACGATAGGGGCTGTCGGTCGGCATGGGCAGATTCTCAAAGTTCTGCCCAACGGGATAGGAGACCCCGGGGAGCTTGCGTAGGTTATCCCCGTAGTAGGGGTTGGGAAGAAGGCCGGCTGCGACCTGAGCAGCGAGCACGGTTGAAGGCACGGTGGTGCTGATCCAGCCGTGAGTGGAGAAGGCTGAAAGGGAGATGGTCTCCCCCGAAACCTTGAGCTTGCAGGCGGACTGCAAGCGCCAGCCGGTATGCAAAGGCGTAGTGCTCGGAGAAGTGAAATCAGCCGCCGACGTCGCTGGAACCAGCGAGGCTGAGAGGAGGAGAGCGCTTACCCAGCGGCCCAAGGCCGGAAGGTTGCCACGATACATCGCACGGTGGGTTGCAGCTTTCCCGATTGCAGAGTTCATAGCACGATCACCCTTTCAGCTTGCCCGCACGGAGCGCTGGTCGACCGCTGGTTTGGATGGAATGCGGTGGTAGGCGGCATGGAGAAGAGCCTTTCTTTGCGGTTGGTCGGGAGTGTCCAGAAGGGTCGAGCCTGGCGTTTCCCAGGATTACCGCTCTCAGAGCGCCTGATGCGAGCAGACGCCGGTTGAGTCCGTCAGAAGCAGGTCTGGATTACATCGATCACCTGATAATGGCGGTCGAGCAGTGAAAGGTAGCGCCATTTGTCAAAGGTCAGGCAGGGATGGCAGATATCGAAGCCGATCATATCCCCCACCGTGATAGGATCTCCGGCCTTGATCTCCAGATAGGCGTGCTGATCCATCATGCGCGTCAATCTCCAACAGTTGGGCGCATCCTGGAGCTTGCCGACGGCCGTGGAGAGGTGCAGCGCCGGCTTGGGAAGACCGGAGTCGAAGGAGGCATCGCGCCTGCCCAGACCGACGATCGCCCGTTCCGGCTCGGGGACCGACTGCACATAAGCCCATAGCTGCAGAGCCTGTTGCAGGCAACCTCCCATCTGGCGAGCCACGGAGTTGCTTGCCAGAATGCGGGCATGGGCCGCAGCGTAGGATCCTGCATCGTGGGTGAGATAGCATCCCGGACGCAAGACCACCAGCGCAGAATCCTTCAGATCCGCCGCAGAGAAGGCCTCCGCGACCAGATCGTACCAGGCGGAACCTGCCCCGGAGAGAAGGAACGGGGTTCGTTGGAAGAGATCTCTGCGAGCCAACTCCCCGGCAATCTCGCGGGCGCGCTGCAGAAGACCTAGGATGGCCCGCTCGTCTTCGCTTACACCTTCATAGATCTCAACACCGCATAAGAGAACCTGACCCCGCCAGCCGGAGAGCGCGTGAAGCAGCTCTTCCAACTGCTCCGCGTTGCGCACGCCGGCGCGGCCACCTTGCAGGCCTATTTCGAGCAGCACTTGCACCTTCTTTCCGCAGGAGCGGAAGAATCGGCCAAGCTGCTCTACATTGACGGCAGAGTCCACCAGGCAGAAAAACTCGAAGCCGGGATCGTCGAGCAGAGCATCCACGATGGCCATGTTCTGTTTGCCGACCAACTGATTGGCCATCAGGATGCGGCGCACTCCGTACTGGTACGCGGCCGCCACCTGTGGCGCAGTGGCCAAAGTGATTCCCCAGGCGCCCGCCGCAAGCTGCATGGAGAACAGCTTGGGGGCCATGGTTGTCTTGCCGTGAGGAGCGAGCACAGCGCCGTGGCGATCGGCAAACTTCTGCATCCAGGCGAGGTTGTGGCTCAGCTTTTCAGCGTACAGCACGGCCGTGGGCAGGCTAAGATCTTCGCGAAGAAGATTCCAGCCCAGGGATGCAATCTGGGCCGAGGATAACTCCGTCGTCATGAAACCCAGGCCCTTTTGAAAGGGCGGGATGGGAGCGGGAGCTTTCGCCTGTGAGAGAGCCGTCTTTGGCTGCTTTGATCCATCACGCATTGGCTTTGCCTTCCAGTTGCCCTGAGCCCGGAGGAAGAACGGAAGCAAGATCAAGCCGCCTTCCATTCCTGAAGACGTGTTGGACTCCGGTCGGAGGTCTCTCGGGCGCATCGTAGTCGGCCTTGCTATCGATCGCCGCGGGATCAAACAATGTCAGATCGGCGTAGTAGCCGGGCTTGAGCAGCCCGCGGTCCCGGATGCCGAAGCGCTCGGCTGGCCGGCCGGTGATTTTGTGCACGGCTTCTTCCAGTGAGAGCCATCGCTGTCCTCGGCAGAGTTCGCCAAGCAGGAAAGGAAAGGTTCCATGTAGGCGGGGGTGGGCCTTGCCGCGCACATAGAGTCCATCGCTGATGATGATGGAGAGGGGATGGGTGACCGTTTGGCGAAGGTTCTCCTGGCTCTGATTGAACGTCAACATCGTAGCCTCGCCATGTTCTTCCAGCAGCAACGCAAGCAGGGTCTCGGCAGGCTCCTGCCCGCGCATGTGAGCGATCTGGTCCAGGCTTTTGCCGACTAGAGGCTGATTCTCTCTGGAGCCGACGGAGGTGAGAATAACATCGGACCAGGGTAGCGCCATGGAGGCGCGCGTCTCCTCCAGGATTCGCCTGCGGAAGCGCGTACTGCGAAGCCGGCCCATCAGAGCGTCAAGACCACCGTCCAGGGCCCATTGCGGCGCCATCTGGGTCAGGGTGGAGTTGCCCGCCGTATAGGGATAGCAGTCAAAGGCAACGTCAACACCTGACTGCGCGGCCGCCTCGATACGTTCCAGGACGGCAGCTTGTTTGGCCCAATTGTCGCGTCCCACGGCCTGCAGATGAGAGATCTGCAGCCGGCAGCCAGTGCGGCGAGCAAGCTCCAACTGTTCCTCCACAGCTTCTTCCAGGCCGGACGCGTAACTGCGTATGTGAGTGGCGTAGACTTTGCCGCGGCGAGCGACCACGCGGCACAGGCGCTCCAGTTCCTCCACCGGAGCGTAACAGCCGGGGGCATACATCAGCCCGGTGGAGAAACCAATGGCGCCGTCACACAGAGCCTCATCGAGTAGCTTTTCCATCCGCTCCATTTCCGATTCGGTGAGGGGCCGTTGCTGGTTCCCGGCGATCTCAATCCGCAGGCTGCCATGGCCGATCAGCGAGTAAGCGTTGGCGTAGGGAGCTCTGGAGAGCGATTCAATATAAGCCGCGGCGCTCGGCCATCCCCAGCTCTGCCGGCCGCACAGGATGCCGTTCGCGAACTGCCGTACCTGCTGCGCGTGTTGCGCCATGGGATAGGGAGAGAACCCGCAGTTGCCGACAATCTCTGTCGTCACGCCCTGGATCGTTTTTTCCGTCCGGCCCTGCAACACTTGAAGGTCCGAGTGGCTATGGGCGTCCACAAACCCCGGCGCTGCGATCAGACCGCTGCAATCCAGAGTGAGAGTTTGGGGCGGAGGGGTAAAGTGTCCAATCGTCGCAATGCGGTCACCGCAGAGCATAAGATCGGCTCCGCGCGCCGCAGCGCCGGAACCATCGATCAGCGTGGCGTTCTTCAGCAAGGTCAGCTCTTCCTGAAGAACTCGGACGGTGGATTGCTCGCTCTGTGCGCTAGCGTTGGGCTCTTTCATCCCGTTTACAGAATAGTATCTGGATCGTATTCGGGGCGCAGAGTCTGGCATGCAGACCAGGCCATGGCGCCGGGTTCAAACCGGACGGCTCTCTCCGGTGCGCGACCAGATGGAGAGCAGAGCCAGCCTGTCACGGATAGAAGTGAGCGCGTTCGGGGAGAATCTCCGTGCCTTGCCCGGCCGCGAGGCGAGCTTGCCGCCGGCAGCGGAGGTTTGCAGCGCCTTGATGAAGGGGGGACGCGCTTGGCCTTGGGATCTTCCAACAGCCCCGTGGACCTTCGGTTCAACAGATCGCATCAGGGGGGCTGCGCCACGATCTCCGGGTCTGAAATTCATCGGGGCCGCCCGCGGCCTCCTTGCGGTCGGGGAAAGGATGCTTCAGCTCTATCTCTATCTCTGTCCGTCGGAGGCCGGGTGGAGGAGGAAACTGCCGAAGCCTGGCAAAAGCCGTCTGGGAAGAACGGCAAGGTGTGACGAAGGAGCCGCAGCCCGATGAGCCGAGGCCGCACCCCAACGCAATCCCCCGCGGCACAGCCCAACCAAGCCGGAAAGTTGGCTGATTTTGGGGAGGCTTTGACTGTTAGAGTCGAACAGAGTAATACTTAGCTCCAACATGTTTCAATAGAGATGGTTTTTCTGGAGAGTAATTTCGTGAAATCAATTGAAGAGAAGATTGTTGAAGCTCTGGATAGACTGGCGATCGAGATTCCATCCTGGGGATTTGCCAATACCGGTACGCGTTTCGGGAAGTATGTGCAGGCCGAGGCTGCGACCTCAATTGAGGAGAAGTTCGCTGACGCTGCTCAGGTCCATGCGCTGACCGGCGCCAGCCCGACGCTGGCGCTTCATGTACTGTGGGATCTGCCCCGGGGGGTGAGCGATGTACCCTTGATTCAGGATCTGCAGAAAAAGTATGGAATTCGCGCAGGTTCGATCAATCCCAACCTGTTTCAGAGCCAGGAGTACAAGCACGGATCGATCTGCAATCCCAGCGCTGAGGTGCGAAAGATGGCGATCGATCACTTGCTGGACTCCGTCGAGATTGCTCGCAAACTGGATTCGCAGGATGTCTCTCTTTGGATCGCGGATGGATCGAACTATCCTGGAACGCAGAGCATCTCCCGGCGCATCGACTATCTAATGGAGGCGATGGCGGCCACCCACGCCAAGCTGGGACCGAAGCAGCGCATGCTGATCGAGTACAAGCCTTTCGAGCCGGCCTTTTACCATACCGATATCGCCGATTGGGGTATGGCGCTCCTGCTGGCCAGACATGCCGGCCCCAAGGCGTTTGTGCTGGTGGACACCGGGCACCATTATCAAACGCAGAACATCGAGCAGATTGTCGCCTGGCTGCTACGGGAGAGAGCACTGGGGGGCTTCCACTTCAACGATCGGCGTTACGCGGATGATGACCTGACCATTGGTTCGATTGACCCCTATCAGGTATTTCGCATCTTCCATGAGTTGGTTGGAAGCGCTTCCGGTCTGCAGCAGACTGCGTTCATGATTGACCAAAGCCACAACTTGAAGGGCAAGCTGGAGGCCATGGTGCAGACCATATGCATCGCGCAAGAGCTGTTCGCCAAGGCTGTGCTGGTTGATCAGGAGCGGTTGGCAAAGCTGCAGGAGGAGGCTCGCCTCGTGGAGGCGGAAGAGTGTTTGCGATCCGCTTTCTGGTGTGATGTTCGCCCCGCGGTTCGCGCCTGGAGGAGTCGCCACGGATTGCCTGAGGACCCGTTGACGGCGCTACGTTCCAGCGGCTATTTGGAGACGGTCCGGGAAGAACGGGGGAAGCGGAATGCGGTGTCGGTGAGCAGTTACGCTTGAAGAAGTCGAGCCGCAGCGCAGAGGCCGGATGAAGAAGTTTCGACTGTGGGTCCAGAAGATTCGAGCGGCCGAATTTCGAACGGTCAAATTTCGAGCGACCAGACAAGGACGCTCCGGTTGTTCTCATCCGCCATCCGAGCCTTCCAAGGAAGCGTTTCTCCAATTTTCCACGAAGCATCTCCAGAGGATCCTCATTCCGGTTCCACTTTGTCTTCCAGGATCCCGGCAGGCTGACGCCGTCCGGTCTCGCAGCTGGAATGCCTTGTGCACGGCGCGATCGGGCGCGCGCGCAGAAGGCCGAAGAGAGTCTCGGATCTGAAAGCAGCATTGGCTCTGGCGAGGGCGGGCTCTATGGCTGTATACTCGGGGCGCTCGCAGAGATCGCCAAACAGCAAACTTTGTGGTCGGCGTCTGTCTCCCACAAGCGGCTGTCCTGGTCTTGCTCCTCCTGACCGAATCCAGGCCCGCGAATCTGCCCTAGCCAGGTGCTCGCCTCTGCAGGCAACTGGAACACAATCTGGCGACATTTCCAACGAGTCTCGGGCGCGGCTCGGGATTCAAGGA